>JBAXUS010000007.1:0-72674 GCA_037129555.1 Planctomycetota bacterium | reverse complement strand
GCCCCCAATAAGTGGCAGACCTTGAGCCACCTTCGCGCGAAACCGTTCGAGAATACTTTTCCGAGACTCCGCCATCGTGACGTCCTTTCAGTTTACTTTTCAGAAGCAATCAGAATATTGTTCATTAATTCCATCGCGCACCGATCCGAAAACGCCGTGTCGTTTATATTGCAATCCATTTCAATCACTCGAATGTCCGGCCGCAAATTCTTCTTGAGCGCCTCGAACAACGCCGCATCAGCCTCCGGCCACCAGAACTTTCCGCCCGGCGCATCGACCATGCTGACGCCCTTTAAAGGGAGCAACACGGTGACAGGCGCGGTACTTTGGTTCAACTTCGCGGCGATGATTTCGCCCAGCTTTTGATTCTCAAAAATATTGGTGCGCATCAGTGTCACGTCGGGATTGTGCGGATAAAATTTACGATCCGAATGCTGGTGCGGAATCGAATCCGGTTTCCAGAAATTGACCATGTCCAAACATCCCGGACAGACAATTGCCGGGACGCCGGTCTTCGCAGCCGCATCCAATCGACCCGGCCCAGCCGACAACACGCCTCCCACTAATTCGTCTGCCCACTCCGTCGTCGTGATGTCCAGCACGCCGGCGATCTGCCCGGATTCGACGAGGCTCTCCATTGACTTCCCACCATTTCCGGTGCAATGGAAAATGATGACTTCGTATCCGTTCTGCTCCAGAATTTTCCGAGCGTGTTCAACAGCGGGCGTCGTGTTTCCGAACATCGATGCGACGATCACCGGCTTGTCGTTGCCCGGAGGTACAACCGTCGCGACCATCCCGCAGACCGCTCCGGCCGCGCGAGCCAAGACGCCCCGGCTGACCCGGTTGATCCCAGCAATATCGACGATGCTGGGAATCATCACGATGTCTTTGCTGCCGACAAATTGCGAGGAGTCCGAACCGGCGAGCGTCGAGACCATCACCTTCGGCACGCCCACCGGCAGCGCGCGCATCGCCTTGCATGCAATCGATGTACTGCTGCCACCGCCCAGCGCGAGCACGCCGTCGAATCGCTGCGCTTCGTATAATTTCGGAAGTATAACCGCCGCGCCCTTCGCCATCGCCGCGACCGCAGTCCCACGATCTCTTACTGAAACCAACTCCGCCAAATTCGCGCCACCGGCATTAGCGACGTCTTCACGCGTCACATCCGGCGTGAAATGCGCGGTATCCAATACGCCGAAATCGATCGTCAGCGTCGCGTGTCCAGCGCGTTCAATGCAGTCTTTGACGAATGCGTATTCGACGCCTTTCGTGTCGAACGCGCCGAGCAAGGCTATCGTTTTTTTTGTGGAGGCCATGTCGCTCATTTGGGTTGGCTCCCCGTCTCCGTCGCGATCCACGCCGCGTAGGCCGGATTTGATTCCAGAATTGGCAGCGATAAAATCTCCGGCACCGCATACGAATGCAACGCGCGTACCCGGCGCATGAGTCCATTGATTTTCGATGCTGGCGTTTTCATCACGATCATTGTCTCAATGCCGCTTTCGATCTTCCCTTCCCACCAATATAAGGAGTTCACGCCTTTCACTAAATTCGCGCACGCAATCATACGCTCCTCCAAAAGCGTTCGAGCAATGCGTTCGGCCTCAGCTTCAGGAGCCGTCACCATGACGACACGCAACGGGTCGTTCGCCGCAAAGGCGCGTCGCCGGTCGTCCCAGCCTTTGGCTTGAACCGTCGTGGCGGTTTCATCGTATTTCGCTGGAGATCCGGGCGGTGTTTCGTTTTTCGGGTCCATAAATTTCAGTCCAAAGTATGACACTATCGCGCGGGAATCGTCCGCACGAAATTGCAATTACACATCTATTGTAACATAATACTCAATTCCATCTTGAACGCCAAGCGGCGGGAAACAGAATGATCGCAATACTCTCAGACGTACACGCCAATCTTGAAGCGCTTACCGCCGTCTGGAAGGATTTGATGCAGCGCGGAGCCACGAGCGTTTATTTTTTGGGCGACATCGTTGGCTACGGTCCGAACCCGCGCGAGGTTCTCGAATTTGTCAAACATTTCGAATTCAGTCTGCTCGGGAATCATGACGAAGCCTGCTTGAAAGGTCCGCCGAAAAGCTTCAATGCCGCTGCCACTGGAGCCGCGCATTGGACGCGCAAGGAAGTCTGCCCCGACGAGCTGAGCGGCAAATTTTTTCGCCCGGGCGAATTCAAACGCCGAACCGAACTGTGGGAATACATGCAGCGCCTGCAACCGTCGCGGCGCATCGGAAACCAGCTCTTTGTTCACGATACGCCAGCCGCGCCCGGGTCCTGGCGCTACGTCACGAAGCGCGAAGAAGCTGACGCCGGTTTCGCCGCGCATCCGGACGTCCGCGCGTTTTTTTTCGGTCACTCCCATCGCCCTGGGATTTGGACCGAACGTCACTATCGCGATGCTGAACCCGGCCAAAAATATCCACTGACTGAACGCGTCATGTTCAATGTCGGTTCGGTTGGCCAGCCACGCGATAATGATCCGCGCGCCTGCTACATCATCCTCGAACCCGACGGAGTCCGTTTCTATCGCGTCCCATATGATGTCGCGAAGACGCAGGAAAAAATCCTCGACTGCCCGGCACTCGACCCCACGCTGGCGTTGCGGTTGGGAAAAGGACAGTAGACTGAAACGAAACGAGCCGACATGATTGTCGGCTCGCTCCAATCATTCAAGTCATCGCATATAGCTTCTACTTCGTAATCGTTTTTGCAAACGCATCATATTCCGCTTGAGTGCTCGTACGTGCTGCAGCATTTTGTTCGGCGCTCGGCTTTGCTACGCCGTTTTCGATCTGCTCCGTCACGATTCGATATTTCAATTTCATTACTTCTGCTTTCTTCAAATCCTTCTTGAAGAAGAAACCGAAGCGACCGTAATCGCGCGTTGAGAGTTCTTCGACCGGATTCGTTGAGGCATTCATGTGTGTGACCGAGTACCAGTTCTTTCCGACCGGCAGTTGCAAACGCGCCCACTTGAATTCCGCGCTGCTCGCCTTTCCGCCTTTTGATTCGACACTGGGTTCCCAGACATACGACGTTTCAGCTGTGCGCTTCTGCAATTGGAGTTCAGCTGTGCTGCGGAAGTGGACGCCGGCATGCTGCAAGTCGCCGTTCAACGAGACATCGCGGGCTGCGGTTAATTCGAATGAGGCGTCGACTTGAGTCTTCTTAGCCGACGGTCGCGAAATTACTATCGTCCGTGTTTCAGTCATCAACAGATCGCTTCCCGACGCATCTTTATTTCCAGCTCGCCACGCGATGGTCGCGACGAGGGTCGCGTTGTCTTTGCCGCCTTCCAATTTCTCAAACTTTAACACCTCCATCTTCCCGCCGTTGTTGAAGTGCCAAAGATCAAATGTTCCCTTCGGATCAATCGTTGTCGTACCCTTTTTTACAGAGCCACCGAGGTCCGAACCGATTTTGTTCCAGCCGATGAAAATTCCGCGATGATGCGGAAAGGTCTGCTTGGGATCCCATTGGGTTAGGCAATCGCCGTCTTCTCCGTAGACGTGGAGATACGGCTTGAATTGTCCCTCGCCATAAATAAATCGAGCGACCAATTTCCCGTCAAGCGCGACATCGACTTTGCGCCCGGGCGGCGTTAGCTTCGCGTCTTCAACCGTGTTGACATCATCCTTGACGGTCCATTCGGACGCGAAGGAACCAGCGGCTATGCAGAACAACATCGCAGCGGTCAGACAATATTTTTTAAGCATCATTCTCAGATCAACTCCTCAATGAAAAATGTTTCGAACACTGAATATCGTCTACACCATGATCCTGGACTACGCCGATAAAACGATAACACTCCATCCAAACACAGATGATTTATTGACGCAAACCGAGTAGGATGAATGCTTGCATTTTGGGAGGTCTTGCATGATCGTGGTCACAGGCGCCGCCGGGTTTATCGGCGCGAATATTGTCAGCACATTGAACGCGGAGGGGCGCGATGACATCGTCGCGGTCGATGTATCGCGCGATTTGACACCGTACTTGGAACGCATGCACATTCGCGATTTCGTTGAACGCGACGCGCTTTTTTCTTGGCTGGATCGCAACGCGGCGAAGGTCTCGCTCATTCTCCACATGGGCGCGTGCAGTGATACGACGTGCAGTGATCGCGCGTTCATGATGCGCAATAATTTCGATTACACGCAGACCCTTTGGAATTTTTGTACGACGCATAACGTCCGATTCGTGTACGCGTCCAGCGCCGCAACCTATGGCGACGGATCGAACGGTTATGACGACCGCGGCGATCCTGCGATGCTGAAACCGTTGAACATTTACGGTGAATCCAAGCAACTTTTTGACCTCTGGGCGTTGCAGCAAACGGTGACGCCAAACGGATGGGCGGGACTGAAATTTTTTAACGTGTATGGACCGCACGAAAATCACAAGAACCGTATGGCGTCCGTTGTGTTTCATTCGTTCAATCAAATCAAGAAAACGGGCGAGGTCAAACTTTTCGCGTCGGACCGACCGGGCATTCCAGACGGCGGACAGATGCGCGATTTTGTGTATGTCAAAGATGTCGTCGCAGCAGTCCTGCATTGCGCTCGGGCTCCGCGCGAAAATGTTGGGGCTCTCTTCAATGTCGGGACCGGTAAAGCACGTTCGTTCGCCGATTTGTCCACCGCTGTTTTCCACTCCCTTAACTTGAAAGCAAACATTCAGTACATCCCCATGCCCGACGATCTCAAAGGCAAGTACCAGTATTTCACAGAAGCAAAAATGGAAAAGCTACGGGCATCCGGATTGACCCAGCCTTTCCATTCGCTCGAAGATGGCGTGACCGATTACGTCTCAATTCTCAACGCCGGAGCGTGACGAATAAGAACTCAACGCATCGCCTAGTCATTTTATCTGAATCAGGATTCAGCACTCCATGACATCGTTCCAAGAGCCCGATCAAAATGCCGTCCAGGCCCTCCTCCACTCCATGACCGGACGCCGAATTCTGGTCGTTGGCGACGGCATGTTGGACGGCTACATCTATGGCCACTCCTCGCGACTTTCGCCTGAAGCGCCAGTCCAAGTTGTTGACATTGATCGCGAGGAATATCTGCTCGGTGGCGCGGCCAATGTCGCCAAACTGCTCGTCTCGCTCGGAGCGAAAGTGTCGTTGTGTTGCGTGGTCGGGGACGATCCGGAAGCGCGGCAATTTCTTGATGGTGCGACTGGATTGAGGATCGAGACGCATGCCATCATTCGGGACGCGTCGATCCGAACCACGCTGAAACTCCGTATCGTGTCGGGACGCCAGCATGTCGTCCGCGTGGATCGCGATCCACGCGCGTCGTATTCTCAAACAACCATCGACGCCCTCGCGGCTCTCGCTGAATCCGAAGCGAAAAATGCCGACGCCATTTTGCTCAGCGATTACGCCAAAGGCGTTTTGTCTGATGCGGTCTGCGCGGCTGCAATTCGCGGAGCGGCTGGCAAACCGGTGCTGGTTGATCCGAAAGGAAAAGACTGGAAACGATATGCCGGAGCCACACTCGTCAAACCCAATTTCGGTGAAGCGAAGACATTCCTTGCGGCACACGATTCGTCGATCCTCTCGATTCATTCCATTGTAGACGACAGCGAGTGCGAACGCATGGCCGCACAACTTCGTGATGGTTTGCATGTCGATCACGTCGTCGTGACGCGCGGTGCGAACGGCATTTCGCTCGCCCAACATGATGGATCAACGCAATCATTCCCGGGACGAAACCTCGTGGCGAAAGACGAAGCCGGTGCCGGAGACGCTGTCGCGGCGGCCACGTGCTTGGCGCTCGCAGCGGGTGTGCCCGTCGTCGAAAGTGTCTGGCTCGGTAATTTGGCCGGTGCGGTCATGGCATCGAAATTCGCGACGCACACGATCACTGATTTCGAACTTCTTGAAGCCCTCGGAGCCAGTTATCCCAGCTCGCGAAAGAAGCTGATGACAGTGGCGCAAGCCGCCGAATTTGCAGCGCGATTACGCAAAGAGAATAAGAAGGTTGTCTTCACTAACGGTTGTTTCGACATCCTTCATCTCGGCCACATGACGTATCTGGAAAGCGCTCGCCAACTCGGCGACGTGCTGATCGTCGCGATCAATACGGACGACTCGGTCCGCCGTTTGAACAAAGGACCGAACCGACCGGTGAATCCGGAAGGCGACCGCTCGCGGTTGATCTCGGGCATGGCGTGCGTCGACGCCGTCGTTCTCTTTGGAGAAGACACGCCGTTGGAAATCATCAAAGCCATTCAGCCGCACGTGCTGTGTAAGGGCGCTGATTATAAAACAAAGCAGGATGTTGTGGGCTGGGATATTGTCGAGGCCAGTGGCGGGCGCGTAGCACTGTTGCCCTTGGTGGAAGGACGCAGCACGTCGAAAGTCATTGAGAAGATGAGTAAGGAGTAACGAAGACGGTTGGTATCAAGGCGCGAGTTTGCTGCCGTCAATGGATATAGATTTCAGCGCTTCTTCGACTTCGTTTTTGTACTCGCTTTTTAACGCACCAAACGTCGGTCCTGCCGACTTCATTCCATCCGAGTAGCACCAGCGGAGAAATGTCACGACGTTCTCCGCCTGTTTGCGATCTTTTATGTAACTCAAATCGCGAAAGAGCGACAGGTAGGTCGTGCCGCGAATTGGAAACGGGTCTCGCGGTTCGTCGGAGACTTTATTTGTGATGATGGTGATTGTTGATGGCGTCGTGACGGGGCTATCTTTCTGAATCGCCTTCTGCGCCTTTTCGACAAATTCCAATTCAACAAAGGCAATTGCTCCTTCGACGTATTTCACAATCCGGGCGATGTCGGGGGTTCCATTTCCGGCAGCGCCAATCGGCCAGTTGACTTTTTGTCCGGGCTTTTGTTTGGCGGCCCAATCCGGATTCGTATCGCGGAGAAAATCCGAAACGATGCGACCGGGCTGCGTTTCATCAGCGGGATGAACGACGATGATGTGGCGGTCCGGAAGCACGATTCCGGGATTGATCGTTGCTATTTTTGGATCATTCCAATTCACGATGCGACCCAAGTAAATCTCTGCGAATGTCGTCGCGTCGAGCGTTACATTCTGGATGCCTTGCAGATTGAAAATCGGGACGACGGCTGTGGAGACCGAGGGGATTTGGATGACTTCGGGTTGACCGAAAAGTTCGGTCGGTGACATCTTTGAGTCGGTGGCAACGACGAGCGCCGTGCGTTCGTTGAGTGCTTTGATTCCGGTAAATCCGCCGGAGTGAAAATCGACTTTTGTGCCGGGATTTGCTTTGTTGAAATCAGTGGTCCATTGCGTGTACAACGCGGCCGTCGGCGAAACGCTTTGTCCGCGAATCGAGATTGGCATCGGTTCGGCGTTTTCCACGCGCCCCAGGACAATGCGTTCGCGGATCGATGTGTGAAACTCCGGCGTTTGAATGGTTCGCGATTTCGGGCTGTATTTCAACCGCGTCATCGGCACTTCGCGGGCAACGAGGTCTTCGAGTGATTTCAGCGTGATGTCGCCGTTGACGTCGCGTGCTGCTCCTGATAATCCTTGGATGATGTGATGAAAAAATATGCCGTGCAACACCTTCCCGGTTTCAAGTGATTGCTGTCCTTTTGAGCAACTCAAATACAGCGCAACATTCAGCGGCAGGTCCGGAACGGATGCGCGGGGAGTGATGTCCGGGCGCGGATCCGTTGGATCGTTTCGACAGGCATCGACCATCATCAGCTTGAGTTTCGCTTTGCATTGCGGCCCCATTTCGCGCAGGATGTCGTCGAGCGCGATCATCGTTGACGTGTCGGCCAACGTCGTCTCCGGCGGGCATAGATAAATCCGACCGTCCCGGCGCAATTGAACGCCATGCCCGGAAAATGCGATCAGAATCGTGTCGTCGGGGCGCGCTTCTTTGCACAGCTTCTTCACCCCGGCGCGGATGTTGCTGCGCATCGAAATCGCGTCGGGCACGTCCGTGTCCAAGGCATTGTGCTGGGTCAGAATGGTGATGTTGTTCTGCGAAAATCCGAAGTTCGGAAGCACGGCAGCGAGGCCGCGAATATCATCGTCGCTGAACCAAAGCCGGTGCAGGCGCGGTTCGCGCGTCTCGCGGACGCTGATCAACAAGGCAATCCGCCGCCCTTCTTCCGCGCGCGCGTTTGAGAGGACTCCGAGCAACACACACGTCAGCAGGACGCTGGAATACATTATGTTGCGACGCGTGGCGGGGAGTCTTTCGAAACAAATCATGTGGACAAGATTCGCGAATAGCGCGTGAAATTCAAGCGCCCTTTCTTGAATTCAACGCTCAATCCTGTATACACAAGCGCACTTTGAAGCAGTCGGGCGCGTTCGGAAAAGGCGGATTTCTCCCATGTTCTTTCTTGCGTGGCGACACGTTCTGTACAATCGCGCCATCTCTGTGCTGCTTATCGCCGGCCTGACGCTCGTGATCGCGTTCCCTATCGTCGTTTCGCGCGCCGCTCGAGTCGCTGAAGAGGTCTACGGCAATCGTGCCCGGGCGACGCCGCTTGTGGTTGGACGTCGAGCGAACGAGCATCAACTCACGCTGAACACGCTCTATTTCGAAGGGCCCAAGCCGCCGCCGGTTCCGCAGAAACTCGTTGCTGATTTGCGCGATAAACATGCGGGGCTCGTGCTGCCGATTTCGAATCGACTCACGGCTGGCGGGTTTCCACTCATCGGCACGGTCACTGAGTATTTCGATTTCCGCGCGTTGCAACTCGACGATGGTGAACTGCCCATGCTACTCGGGGATTGTGTTGTCGGATCGGTTGTCGCTCAAAAATTGAATCTGAAAACCGGTGGATCTCTTCGAACTGATATTTCGAGTTTTCTCAATGTCGCGCATGACTATCCGTTCAAGTTGAACGTGACGGGGATTTTGAAATCGAACGGAACGCCGGATGATCGTGCGGTTTTTACGGACATCAAGACGGTTTGGACGGTGGAGGGGCTTGGGCACGGGCATGACAATGTGATTGAACACGCGGCGACGATTACGGGTCCGTCGGCACCCTCGCCTGAAGCGGTGAATGCTCAAGTTCAGGCGATCCTGGGAAAAGGGGTTGTCGAGTTTCGGGAAGTCACGAGCGAGAATATTCGATCGTTTCATTTTCATGGCGATGAAAAAGAATTCCCGCTGACGGCCATCATTGTGGCTCCGAGCAGTGATAAAAGCGGGACGATGTTGAAGGGGGCGATTAATGCGGGCGACGAGTACGAGGCGGTCGTGCCTGACGTTGTGATCGCGGGGCTGATGAAGCTGGTGTTTAATGTCAAAAAGATATTCGACACTTACTTTGTAATGACGGCTTTGGGCGTGTTTGCGTTTCTCGCTATTGTGGTGTTGTTGACGTTGCGAAATAGACGCGATGAGTTTAGCGTGATGGTCAAAATGGGATGTTCGCGGAATGCTATCGGTTCACTATTTGCTTATGAATTCATGATCCTGTTTGCAGTCAGCGGGATGCTTAGCGTTTTGATTTCTCAAGCTGCGATTGAAGCTATTCGACACTTCGCGCTCTAAACCCAATTTAAACTTAAAACATATTTTAACCACAGAGGGCACAGAGGAACAGCAGAGGAAAGGCGGAAGTGGTAACAAAAACAGCGGTTATATTTCCTCATATTCGATTTGGATTAATTAAAAAGAAAGCCCGGCGATTGTGCCGGGCTTTCTGCGTATTCAGTAACTGTAACGTTTAATTCTTAACTGCTATTTCTTGGGTGCCGGAATGACTGGCACTTTCGGTCCATCTATCTTGGGCGGAGTGACAGGAGCTGGCGGCGTGACCGATGGTGCTGGGGCGGCTGACTCTTCTTTCTTCTCTTCCTTCTTCTTGATTTCGTCTGTCTTTGTACATGTGTCGAAGACGTATTTGTTGACTTTGAAGACATCGGACTTTCCGATTGCGCTAACTAAGACGTCATCGTTATCAATCTTACCAAACGTCATCGAACGTTCTGCGCCGTCTTTCAAGCGGATTACTATCTTGGCTGGGGATTTGTCGAATCCGCGATCCTTTTCTGCTAGTTCGTCTGCATAACCTTTGCCGGTCAAATTCAGCATCGTTGAGCATATGTTACGTACTTTTGATTCGTCGGCTGGGCCGCCTTCGGGTTCGGTGATCCACCATTCAGGCTTGTCATCTTTATCCAATTTCTGATTGGCGACCAGAGGACCTTTTCCGGGCAATACTTTTTGAACGCGGAAGACTTCGTTGCCCTTCTTGATCACCACATCAATTGCGTCGTCGGCACTATCCGAGAAAATCTTGAGGTCGTAAAAGAAGACTGGATCGAGAACAGTGACACCTTTATCTTCTCGAACACCTGCGCTGGTTGCAAGGAACTTGTCTACTTCCAATACTGAACTGGTCGAATCGCGCTGCACGAAGCTGCCTGTCTCGGGAATATTCTTGCCGATATAGAGAGAGGTCTTCTTACCATTACCTTCCATGACTAATTCGACACGGTTTGATGGAGCCAGTTCGAAGGGCTCAAGCGTCTTGGCAGTGCGTTGACCGCTGCAATAGGTGCTTTCTAAATCGGAGAGCAGCTTATTGATGCGATCAATCTTGGCGACACGATTCTTCTGCAATGGCATGAGCCATTCCTTGTCTTTGCGGACAAGCTCGATCGTGACGCTGCCTTTCTTGAGCGAGATAGTGGTCATCGCTCCGGCGTTCAGCTCTTTAAAAATCATCCCGTGACTTGCAGCTGTTGACGTGGCTGGCGGATGCTTATCTACCACAAAATAATTGAGTAGAAAGAGTGCTAAGACAACAATTACGGAGACGAGGAATAGGGTTATTTTGTTCATGGAGTGAAACTCGAGGGTCCAATGCTGCCTGCAAATTTACGTTCGTAATTCAACTGATCCAAACGACGCCACATGAAGCGGTACACGGCGAACAACAACACCAGTGCTGGGACGCCAGCAATCAACGCCAATTTCCACATCTGGCGGAGATTTTCTTTCTCTGCACCTGACAACTTTGAAATGATGCGTGTTTCATAATTCTTGGTGCGCAGCTTGACCAAATCATCGCCATAGCTCATGCTTTCAGTCACATTCAACAGCATGCTGACGTTACCTGTTTGAATCAAGTTGCGGAGATTTGGCTCTTCTAGGTAAGGACCGTAGAATGCTTCGGGTGACGAACACAGCACTAGCGTCCCTTCTTTTTTAGATGATGACACAGATGCAATCACTGGCAATTTAGGCTTGTCCTTCTCTTTATCGTCCTTCTTATCTTTCTCTTTTTCAGCCGCCGGCCATTCGGGCACTGGTTTGCCTTCGTATGGGAAAGGGAATTGGCCTTTGATCATTGCGAATACTACTTTCTGTGTGCCACTCTTGGCTGGTTCCTGCATTGAGTTCTTATCCAATGTCGTGCCGATTGTTTTTAGCTCCCAGCTGTTTTCAGTCGTCTTGGCAAGGACTGTTAGTGCTAACTTTTGTTTATCCAAGAGACCTTTATCGAATGAGATTTCAGTCGGCGTCGGCATACACAAGCCTGGCATCAAGCGAGTCAATGATGTCGACTGGTCGATATTCTCCGGCTTGATGCGGATAAAGTATGGAGGGAATTCAAAGGTGCGGCGATTGACGGAGACGCTCAAGTGGGACTTGTCGGCAAGAACACTTGATCCCAACGTGATCCCGATGTCTTTGAAATAGTTTTCGAGGCCGTATGGAGTCTGTTCCACCGTGTCGCCGAGGGCGCGAATCGGGCTGGCGAACATGAGCACTTTTCCGCCTTCGGCTAAATACTTGGCAACTTCATACTTCTGACGCTCGTCCATCAGCTTGGGGCGAACCATCAGGAGTAAGGAGGTCTTGTCTGGCAAGGGTTGGTTTTGGCTGAAGTCAATCTGCTTGACATCAAATTTCTTGTCGCTGACACCATTGGCGATCCATTCGAAGCCGCTGCCCTGCTGCGGCTTTCCTGGCATATTAAAGCCTTGGCCTGACGGTGGTAGATTCAGCGCAATCGTGGGCTTTTCGGACGGCTTTTCTTTGGTGTAAAGTTCGATCATTTTTTCGCCTAGCGCGTATTCCAGATCGTTGGATGCGTAAATCTGCGGAATGTAGACGCTTTCCAGGTCCTTGTAGGTAATCTTCATCCCGCTGATCAGAATTGAAAAGCTCAATTCGTCATTACTGTTGGATTGAATTTGTCGCAGGAAACCTTTGGTACCTAATTCAGCCATCAGCTTCTCGTCTTTTTGATCGACATCTTCAATTTTGAAATCAATCATGCCGTTGGTGGCGTTCTTGATTTCATTCAATTTATCCGTCAAATCGAGTTTGATTTGAACAAATTCTTGAATCTTTGACGAGACATAATAGACAATCTGGACTTGGTCGGTGAGCTTCTTGGAGACGTTCAGCAACCCGGGGTTGACGCTGTATTTTTGATCCGTGGTCAAATCACTGCGCAACGATGCTTTTTGCGAGATCGAATTGATCAGCACCGCCATCAAGATGCCTGCGAAGCCGATCAATACGGTCAGGCCGAAGCGTTTAAAAAACGTGACGAAATCGCCTGAGTAAATCAAGGGAATCACCAGCAATGCCAGTAATACAATGGCGACAGTAATGACAATTATCATGGTGTATATTATCTCCTGTGATCGACGACCAAGTAGTTCATGAACAGGAACGCGCCGGACATCGACAGGGCGTACAGGGCATCGCGGGTGTCCACAACACCGCGACAAACACTTTCGAAATGATACTCAATACCAAACTGCTGGACACCTGCTGTAATGGTGGCTCCGAAAATATCTTTCATCCATTCCAACACGGGTCCGTAGCCCATCAGAAAGAATATGAAACTGATTGCTACTGCGACAACGAATGCGACGATTTGGTCGGATGTCAGGCTGGACGCAAATGCTCCGATTGCTAAATAGACCATACCTAATACCATGGTACCTAAATAACCGCCGATAATGGGTCCGATGTCTGGATTACCATAGATGTACATGAAGATAGGCACGTCGAGCGTCAGCATCAAAAAGACGGCGATGAAGGCCAGTCCGGCGAGATACTTTCCTAGGACGGCTTGCCACGCATTCAAAGGCAGCGTGAGCAGCCATTCGAGTGTGCCGAGTTTGCGTTCTTCAGACCACAAGCGCATGGAGATGGCTGGGATGAAGAACAGAAAGAAGATCGGCATGAGGCCGAAATAACCGCGCATGTCTGCGGAGCCATTGGTAAAGATTGTTGATACAAACAGCGCTTTCGTGACCAGCAGAAAGAACGCCATGAATACGTACCCGATGGGCGTATTAAAATACGCGGCGAATTCGCGCCTAAATACGCTGAATGTAGCTCCCATATTACGTTGATCCTTGCTGTTTAAATGGACCGCCGACCTGACGCCGGCTCGTATTGACACATGCAGGCGCAACGCCTGCGGTACGGAATTACTTTAACTTCTCGTGCCCTGTCATTTTCAAGAACGTGTCTTCCAACGTCAACGCTTCGATCTTGATTTCCTGTACATCCCATGAATTATCTTTACAGAGTTTCGAGACCTGTTCGCCTGTGTTCATCGGATTCACGGCTGCTGATTCACTCAGCTTAATTGTGCATTCCAGCCAACTGCCATTGGGAATCGGATGAACATCGACGGAGGACGTGTCCGGCAGGTTCTTCAATTGCTTTTCAACGTCGGCTTGCGCACCGCGAATTCGGGCCAGAACTTTCTGATTGGTGCCTGCGCGTGCTTTGAGTTCGGACGGCGCTCCGTCGGCGACCAGTTTGCCGCGATTGATAATGATCGCGCGGTTACAAACGGCTTCGACTTCCTGCATGATGTGGGTCGAAAAGAGGACGGTTTTCTTCTTACCAATTTCGAGAATGAGTTTGCGGATTTCGATCAATTGGATCGGGTCGAGGCCGCTGGTGGGTTCGTCGAGGATCAGCAAATCCGGATCGTGCAAGACGGCTTGAGCCAGGCCGGTTCGCTGACGGTATCCACGCGAGAGGGTTCCAATGGTGGCTTTGTATTTGGCTTCGAGGCCGCAGGCTTTGACGGCCCAATCGATGCGGTCTTTGCGTTTGGCGCTGCTGAGTCCGCGAATTCGACCGGCGAAATCGAGGTATTCATTGACTCGCATGTCTGTATAAAGGGGGGCGTGTTCAGGCAAGTAGCCGATGTGTTGGCGAACGCCGACCGCATTTTCGTTTACATCGATTCCCGCGACTTTGATACTGCCTTGCGTCGGTTCCAAGTAGCAGGTCAGCATCTTCATGGTCGTGGATTTGCCGGCACCGTTGGGTCCGAGCAGACCGACAATTTCGCCGGCTTTGATTTGGAAGGTCAGATCGTCAACCGCGCGTAACGGACCGTAGGTTTTGACGACGTTTTTCACGTCAACCAGAACTGATTCTTGCGACATGGCGCTCCTGCCTCGTCTTCTCGATAATCGAATTGGCTACTCGTATTGAGCACGAAACGCAAATTGTGTGCACATGCGCGTCATTTTCAAGTGAAAATCATAAGTTATTTAGAATTAAGGAGTAATTGGATGCGACGAAGCTGATTTTTCGATTCAATGGTGATTATTTCGATCATTTCGGCGTGTCGATGTTGTCAAAGTGACCAAGCGTGATTTGGGATGTCTAAAAGAGCCGCGCGCGCAAGCAAGCGGTTCGTGCTGATAGGATGTCTCCAGCTTGGCCGCTTGCTTGCGCGCGCGACTCTTTTGATTTACGAAAACTTTGTTCATGTCGGTGCTTCGTGGTGTACAGGTGAGGATACCTGACCCAACACATTAAAGGAAAATGAGGATGCACAACCAGAACTCCGGCGGGAGCCCGTTTGATCGACGTTCTTTCATTGCAGGCTTGTCCGCGTTAGCGACCAGTGCTGTATTTGCTCGCGACTACGGTCCCAATGCTCCAATGGTTCGGTACCCTGATCCGGATATCGTCGTGTTGGATAAACGGTTCGCTAAATATAAGGTGGGCAACGCTGCGATTGAGCGGATTTATACAGGCATGCGATGGGCTGAAGGTCCTGCTTGGAATGCAGGGGGGCAGTATTTGATGTGGAGTGATATACCGAATAATGTTCAATTGCGCCGGTTAGATGAAGACGGGCATGTTAGTAAGCTACGCAGCATTTCGCATTATAGTAATGGTAATACATTCGATTATGAAGGCCGGCAATTATCCTGCGAACATGATACGCGTTGTGTGGTGCGGTATGAGCACAGTGGGGCGCGACGTGTCTTGGCTGATAAATTTGAAGGCAAGCCGTTTAATGCTCCTAATGATATTGTAGTCCATCCGGACGGTGGCATTTGGTTCTCGGATCCGGGATATGGTATTTCTGGGGATTATGAAGGGCATCGAGCTCAATTGGAATTGAAGGAGGCGGTCTACCGACTTGATGGCAAGACGGGTGCGATCACGAAAGTTATCGATGATATGTTCCGTCCGAATGGGATTTGCTTTTCGCCGGATTACAAGCGGTTGTATGTCTGTGACACGGGGGCGTCGCATTATGAGAAAGCGCCGAAGAATATTCGTGTTTATGAGTTGAACGGCACGGACAAATTGGCTGCTGGAAAAGAATACTGTTCGATGAAGATGACAGTGAATGGGAAAGAAGTGGCCGGAATGGCGGATGGCATCCGCGCGGATACGGATGGCAATATCTGGGTCGGTGGCGGTTGGGTCGGTGAAGGATATGATGGCGTGCATGTGTTCAGCCCGGAAGGCGAGCGGATTGGGTTGATTATGCTGCCGGAGATTTGCAGCAATGTGTGCTTTGGTGGGCCGAAACGAAATCGGTTGTATATGACGGCGAGTCAGTCGTTGTATGCGGTGTATGTAGAAGCGGTGGGGGCGCATATTTGTTAGAGTTGATTAAACGGCGAAACTTCTTTAAACCACAGAGGACACAGAGGAACGGCAGAGGACAGAAAGCAAATAAAAATAGGTTTTCAAAATCGATTGGGATTTATTGAAAGGTTCATTATGTATTTCAAATTGACGTGTTTGGCTGTCGTTGCGATGGTTGGCAGCTTGATTTCGGCGGGTGAAATGGGGTTGGGGGCGGTTCCGATTGCTGGCGCGGAGGTGATTATTGATGGGTCGCGGCAGATGTTGGATGACAAATGGATTTATTGGGAAGGGCCTGGGTTTAAGTCGGCGATGCCCATTAAATGGAAAATTGTCGAGGACCCGGTGGATAAGGGCACGGTCGTGATGAGCGACGACCCGGTTGCGGCGGGTGGGAAGTATGGTTCGGCGGATATCGTCACGAAGAAGGCGTACCGCGACTTCCGGTTGCATGTCGAATTTCTGGTCATGAAGCCGCGCGGAAACAGTGGCGTGTATTTGCAGAACCGGTACGAGATTCAGATTTGTGAAGGCGACAAGACGAAACATGGGATGGGTGCGGTGATCAATGAGACGGAGTCGCCGTACAAGGAATTTGCGGGGTTGGGTAAGTGGAATTCGTACGACATCGTCTTCCGCGCCGCGCGCTTTAAAGACGGAAAGCTGGACGAGAAGGCTTTGGTCTCGATGTACTTTAATGGTGTCAAAGTCCACACGAACGTGAAGATCAATCAGGTATGGGGCGGAAAGAATTCGGGGATTGATGGCGGGAATGATGGCGGCAAGGGCATCACCGATACGCCCGGCGGGTTGAAGTTGCAGTGTGAAGGGCACGATGTTCGGTACCGGAACGCGTGGATCAAGGAACTGGAATTGAAGGATGCGAATACGGATTTTTAACGGATTGGGTTTCTAGTTTCTAGTTTCTGGTTTCTGGTTTCTGGTTTCTGGTTTCTGGTTTCGGGTTTCGGGTTGATGCGTTATGAGTGGCTGAAATTTACTTAAAAAGGTGTTGCCTTTTTTGGTTTTGGAACGTTGTATGTAAAGCTGAATGAGGCGATTGTTGGTTTGATGGCCGGATTGGGTGCGACGCTTGACGCACAATGTGATTCTTGTGCAATGGGTGTTGGTTTCACATTTTTGAATGTTAAAATGGGCTTTGACCACTACAGGTAGTGGTTGGGGAACGGGCGGCACCGTGCACATGTGCATGTTTGGGATCCGGAATTGGGTACTTGGCGCTAAAACTGCGTTCGTTTGACGATTCGGTGTCGCCGCTGACGCGGCTCAATTTGCTCGCGTGAAAGGATCCGTGGCCTTGCCCGGGTACGGGCTGCGACCACGGCTACTTGAACTTGTTGCCACTCCGTGGCTAAGATAAGAGCTAGACGCGAACTCCGTAATAAGGTCCGTTTTCGCTTTCATTTTTGAGCGCAGACCCTATATTGGTGCGTTCGAATTTCGAAATGGAATCTTGGGAAAACATCGATGAGCATTCTCGTCAACAAAGACACACGCGTAATTTGTCAGGGCATCACCGGAACGTCCGGGGCACAGCACACCACTTTCTGTTACCGCTACGGTACGAAAATGGTCGGCGGCGTGACGCCTGGAAAAGGTGGCACGACGTTCGATATTCCGGACGCTGAAACGGGCGGCGGATTTGATGGCAAGCAGAAGTCGCCGGGCGCGAAGTTGCCGATTTACAACACGGTTGCGGACGCGGTGAAGGCTGAAAAAGCTGACGCCACGATGATCTTCGTTCCCCCGCCCTTCGCGGCTGACGCGATCATTGAAGCGGCTGACGCGGGTATCAAGTTGATCTGCTGTATCACCGAAGGCATTCCGGTCATCGACATGATTCGCGTCATGCAGAATCTGAAGAATCGCCCGAACGTGCGCCTCATCGGACCGAATTGTCCAGGCGTGATTACGCCGGAAGAATGCAAGATTGGCATCATGCCGGGATACATCCATAAGAAGGGTGATATCGGAATTCTGTCGCGCTCGGGAACGTTGACGTACGAAGCGGTGTGGCAGGTCACGTCGCTGGGCAGTGGGCAGAGCACGTGCGTCGGCATCGGCGGCGATCCGGTCAAGGGCACGGACTTCATCGAAGTGTTGGAGATGTTCCAGAAGGATCCGCAGACGGCTGGCGTGATGATGATCGGCGAAATCGGCGGGAGCGCTGAAGAAGAAGCGGCGGCGTGGGTCAAGAAGAACATGACCAAGCCGGTGGCTGGATTCATCGCGGGACGCACGGCTCCACCGGGCCGCCGTATGGGCCACGCGGGTGCGATTGTCTCCGGGAATTCCGGCACGGCTGAGAGCAAAGTGAACGCGATGCGCGATGCGGATATTGCCGTCTGCGACAGCCCGTCGGATATGGGCGCGACACTGCTGCGGAAGATGGGACGCATCAAGTAAATCGGACGCCGGGTGGCACGGATAGGAATGAATTCATTCTTGTCCGTGCTTCCTAAAAATCGGCTCTACTTATGGCACCTCCAATTAAAATCAGTAAAGCAGGTGAAGGCGGCGGGCTCCCCAAGGGTCTGTCGCTTTTTCGTTTCATTTTGTTCTCATCGATCATGCTGGGCGGAATTTACGGCGGGGCGTCGATGTATTTCAACGCGCTGCCGATTCCGGGCGATACGCCGCCTCCGGGAATGGGTGTGCCGTCTGCGATGTGGGAGCCTTCGCCGGTGTGGCTGCCGTCTTGGCTGATGATTCGCGCAAGCATTTTGGTGCGGCACGATCCGGACGGTTACCGCTATTCGAGCCAACTCAGCCAGGCCGCGTTCGCCAGTCTTTGCATTTTCCTCGGCATGTTATTTTTCGGCGCAATCGGCTGGAATGTGGGCGAGGCCGTGCGAACATGGTGGGTGCGTAACCGCGACTATTAATACCAGGAATTTTACTCATGCCTCTCGCCGCATTTCCGAAGTGCTATTTGAACGCCATGTGTGTTGATAAATCAATGTCGGTCGACGAGTGGATCGGCAAAGCGGCGGGCGAGTTGGACATCGATGGCCTCGAATTTTATTGGGGATTCACGCCGACGGATCCGAGCGAATTGGCCCGGATCAAGGCGTTGGCGGCGTCGCGCGGGTTGTCGATACCGATGATGTGTTACTCGCCGGATTTTATCAAGCCGGACGTGTCCGAGCGCAAATCTGAAATTGAAAAGCAGAAGGTCGCGATCATTGCGACGGCTCAATTGGGCGGGACGTTTTGTCGCGTGTTGAGCGGGCAGCGGCGGACGGATGTGACGATGCCGGATGGGATCACATTGGCGGCGGATTCTATCTGTGAATTGATCCCGTTTGCGGCTCAGCAAGGCGTGACGTTGATTCTCGAAAATCATTACAAAGACGGGTTCTGGAAGTTCCCGGAATTTGCGCAGAAAATGGATGTGTTTCTGGCGCTGTTGGACGCGATTCCGGTGTCGCCGAATTTCGGCGTGAATTACGATCCGTCGAATGCGATTATCGCTGGCGACGATCCGATCGCGCTGCTCGAAGCGGTGAAGCATCGTGTGGTGTCGATGCATGCGAGCGACCGGTTCTTTGAAGGCGGGACGGCGGTGGATTTGCGCAAGATGGAGGCGCATCCGTCGATGGGGTACGCGCCGATTTTGCGGCATGGTGTAGTCGGTAAGGGACTGAACGATTACGATAAAATCTTCTCGATTTTGAGCGGCGTGGGATTCAGCGGCTGGATCAGTATTGAAGACGGCGAAGACGTGGCGCTGGGGATGGAACATTTGCGGCTGTCGGCGGATTTCCTGCGCGTCAAGATGGCGGAACATGGGTTGAATTAGAGCCGAATACAACTGGAGTCGCCTTTATGAATCGCCTTCTCATTCTCTGCGCACTCCTTGCGATCTCACATGCGTCTGCCGCGCAATTCAAATTCGGGACTCAGACGCTGACGGTTCCGGACGGGTTTGAAGTCGAACTCGTGGCCGGGCCACCGTTGGTCAATAGGCCGATTAACATGTCGTTCGACGAGCAGGGGCGATTGTATGTTACCGATTCGGCGGGGATGAGCGACAAGGCTCAGAAGCAGCTTGAAACGAAGCCGCATCGAGTCGTGCGTTTGGATGCGGCGAATGCGAAGGGCGTGTTTGAAAAGAGCGTCGTGTTTGCGGACAAGATGATGTTTCCGGAAGGGTGCTTATGGTACGGTCGCTCGCTGCTGGTTTCGGCTCCGCCGCAGATTTGGAAATTGACGGACACCGATGGCGATGGCGTCGCGGACAAGCGCGAGATTTGGCACGATGGCAAGACGCTGACGGGATGCGCGAACGATTTGCATGGGCCGTATCTAGGGCGCGACGGGTGGATTTATTGGTGCAAGGGCGCGTTTGCTGAGCAGACGATTACGCTGCCGAACGGGAAGCCATTTGCGTCGAAGGCTGCGCATATTTTCCGAGCTCGGCCGGACGGAACGAATGTCGAACCGGTGCTGACGGGCGGGATGGATAATCCGGTGGGGCTGGCGTTCAATTCGGTCGGCGAACGCTTTTTGTCGTGCACGTTTTTTCAGCATCCCGCGGGCGGAAAACGCGACGGGTTGATCCATGCGATTTATGGCGGCGTGTATGGGAAAGTTCATGACGTTTTGAACGGCCACGTGATGACGGGTGACGTGATGCCGGTGCTGACGAACTGGGGCGCGGCGGCTCCGTGCGGGATGATGTGTTACGACTCCAATATCTTCGGCGACGGGTACCACGACAACCTGTTCACGTGCAGCTTCAATCTCCACAAAGTCATCCGAACAATTCTTGATCAAGACCGCGAGACGTACACAACTCGGGACTCCGATTTCCTCTCCTCCGACAGCCCCGATTTTCATCCCACCGATGTGCTCGAAGACGCCGACGGGAGCGTGCTAGTGGCAGATACCGGCGGGTGGTACAAAATCTGTTGCCCCACCTCGCAACTCGCCAAGCCGGATGTGTTGGGAGCAATTTATCGCGTGAAGAAAAAGGACGCGGTCGCTCTGGACGACCCTCGCGGATTAAAGATCGAATGGAAGAAGCTGAAGGACGAGGAATGTGCGAAATACTTGGGCGATGAACGCGTATTTGTGCGCAGGCGCGCGATTGAAACACTTGGAGACCGCGCTAGCGATCCAACCGCGTGGGCGCTGATGGATGTGGCCGATAAATCAACAAATAGTGAAGCGCGACGAAATGCGTTGTGGGCGTTGGCTCGGTTGTATGAGGTCATTCCGACATTCAAGCTGCATGCAGAATGGATGCTGGACAAGGACCCAACAGTTGCGAGCGTGGCCGCACATATCACTTCTCTGCAAGCTGCAGCAAATCGAGAGAAGTTGCAAATGCTCGCGCAACGTCTTCTGAATCAACACAGACCAGGCCCCTTCGACGATGATGTAACTGCAGCGCGCCAGGCCTTTGAAGCGTTGGGACGAGCGAACGTGCAATTGGATTATCTCGTGCTTCCTCAATTTCTTTGGAAATACGACAATCAATGCACCGATTCCGGCACTCCAATCGATCCGCGAATTCGTGCGTTGGAACACGCCTTTATCTTCGCGGAAATATCCAGCAACCATGGTGAAAACGCCCGCAAACAACTGACCTCTGCTGATGTTCATTGCGTCCGCGCGGCCATGGTGGTGCTCGACCAATTGACGGGTTCGGATCTCAAGCCCGAAGAGATCATTCCATTTCTCGAACGACCCGAACCCGAATTGAACCGCACCGCCAATTGGGTCGTCGGCCACCATCCTGAATGGGGCGACGCCGTGGTCGATTATCTCACGAAAAAGCTGGCGGCTCCCAACGAAAAAGGCGTGGATCAAGGACAGCTTGTTCGGCAGCTTTCGACGTTTGCGAAGACACCGAAAGTTCAGGAATTACTTGCCCGAACGGTCTCCGCTCCGTCCAATCCGGACGCGCAACGAATCGCTCTGCGCGCAATGGCCGGAGCCGACGTGAAAGAGACGCCCGACGCGTGGATTAATTGTCTGACAAAAGTAATCCCATCGCTGAAAGGCGCGCTGCTGGACGACGGGATCGATGCCGTGCGCGCCTACAAACGACCGAAAAATTTTAACCAATTAGGAAAAGTAGAACCCATTGAACTGGCAGGGACTCTTTACGATGTGACACGATCGGACGCCTATCCGCCACTCACGCGCTTGAACGCCATGCTCGCCATTCACGCGACCTCAAGCGGCTTTCAATGCGACATCCTTCCCGATCTATTCGAATTCTTCATTCATGCGCTCGAACCCACAAATCCGTCAGCAGAGCGGAACGCTGCATGCGCGGGGCTGGTGAAAATCGACTTGGTAGCCCCGCACAAGAAGAGACTCGCGAAGGCCATCAACGATTTTGTCGGGCCGATGGAAATTCGCCAGTTGCTTCCAATCTTCGAACGAAACACCACGGACGAAATCGGCCTGCTCCTCTTGGACGCATTAAAATCATCGAACTATTCGAAGAGCCTTCGTCCGGAGATTGTGCGGCCTGTGTTTGCGAAATACTCGAAGGCCGTTCAAGACGCTGCGGCGGTGTGGCTCGCTGAACTTAGTCCGAACGCGGCGGCTCAAGCGGCGCATTTGGATGAGCTCCTGAAAAAGCTTCCGCCGGGTGATGTGCAGCGCGGGCATGTGGTGTTTCATTCGGCGAAGAATGCATGTTCGACGTGTCACGCGACCGGGTATCTCGGCGGGACGTTGGGACCGGATTTGACCAGCATCGGGAAGACGCGGACGGAGCGCGATTTGCTCGAAGCCATCGTGTATCCCAGCGCGAGTTTTGTGCGGAGTTACGAGCCGTTCGCCGTCAAAACGACGAGCGGCGAGCGCTTTAATGGGATTCTGAAAAAAGACGGTGCGGATGAGGTTGTTCTGGCGATTGATCCGAAGACGGAGAAGCACATTCGGCGCGCGGATAT
The DNA here is from genome assembly GCA_037129555.1 of Planctomycetota bacterium. Classification (GTDB taxonomy): domain Bacteria; phylum Planctomycetota; class SZUA-567; order H5-PLA8; family H5-PLA8; genus JANXLS01. Next base: position 49,865 of record JBAXUS010000007.1, on the reverse strand, counting down.
TGCGAAGATCGAGCCGGGGACTGTGTCGGTGATGCCGGACGGATTTGAGACGCTGATCCCGGCGCAGGACCTCGCGGATTTGATCGCGTTTCTGCGGGCTTCGAAGTGAAACGGCGAACGGCGAACGACTTTTTAACATCGAATAACGCGAATAAACGCGAATCTTCGCGAATAATTTTAGAGGTTGATGGGAAAAGTTTGGAGCGGAAAGTGCGATACCGGTTCTCCTCCTCCTTTGTTCCCAATTCATTCGCGTTTATTCGCGTTATTCGATGTTAAAAGCCTTTCGCTGTTTGCCGTTGAAAAAAATTCGCGGCTTGCCTTGACAAGCTGCGGGAGCGGACTATGATTTTGAAACGATTACCCATACAATTTGTTCTCTGGTAGCTGCGCGACAAAACGAAGTTCGGAGTGGCCAAACGAATTCAGCGGCGTTGACGATGTGCTGGCGCACAGGCGGCAAACAACCTGGATTAATTCATCGGCACACTTCCGAGCGGAAAGGCTGAGCTTGGTTATAAAAGAACTGCACGAGATCCAGCACAAACACGGCTATGTCCCTGAAAAAGAGCTCACAGCTCTGTCGCAGCGGCTCAATATTCCTGTTTACGATTTGCATGGTGTCGCCACCTTCTATCCGCATTTTAGAATGGTGCCGCCGCCCAAAGTCGATGTTCGCGTCTGCGGCGATTTTCCCTGCGCCCTGAACGGGTGCGACAAATTGCGCACCGACATCGAAGCGCTCTGCAAAGGACGCTCCGACGTTCACGTCGGTCACGTCTCGTGTCTGGGACAATGTGATCGCGCTCCCGGCATTCTGATCAACGATCATCCGTACGCCGGTCAAGGGCACGCGGCGTTGCTTGAGTTAGTCAAGCAGGCGCTTGCGGGCAAGGAAGTCCCCGAGCAACATTTCCCGGGACTCAAAGGTCCGTTTAAGTCCGATCCGTACGCCAACGAAGGTGAACGCTACGGCGCGATCAAGACGCTGATCAATAACATTCTACATCCCGCACCGCAAAGCGAAGAGCAAGCGGCGATTGAATCGGCTGTGAAGGGCGTTGCCAGTCTCGGTCCGATTGGGGATGTGATCGGGAAATTGAAAACGGGCGGATTGCGCGGAATGGGTGGCGCAGGATTCCCGACGGGTTCAAAATGGGAAGCCGTCAATAAAGCGCCGGGCGATGAAAAGTATGTTGTGTGTAACGCCGACGAATGTGAAGTCGCCACCTTTAAAGATCGCGAGTTGATGAAGAACGTGCCGTGGCTTCTGGTCGAAGGCATGGTGTTGGCCGGAATCGTCGTCGGAGCGAAGCGCGGATTTATTTACATCCGCCACGAATACCACGATCAGATTCATGCCATGGAGAAAGAAATCGAAGTCGCCAAGAAACTCGGCATTGTCGGCAAGAATGTGCTGGGATCGGGCAAGACCTTTGACCTCGAAGTGTTTGTCTCGCCCGGCGGTTACATCCAAGGCGAAGAAAGCGCGCTGCTCGAAGCCATCGAAGGCCACCGAGGCCAGCCGCGCGTAAAGCCGCCCTTCCCCGTTTTTGTGGGATTGTGGGGCAAGCCGACGGTCATCAACAACGTTGAAACGCTCTCGTATGTTCCCTGCATACTGCACAAAGGCCCGGATTGGTTTAAGTCCCAGGGTATCAATGGATGCGCGGGTTTGAAATGGATCGGCGTCAGCGGACACGTCAATACGCCCGGTGTCTTCGAAGTGCCGATGGGCACGACTTACGAAGAAGCCATCAACAAATTGGGTGGCGGCATGTTGGGTGGGAAGAAGATCAAAGCCTTCGCTCCGTCAGGCCCTTCAGGCGGATTCCTTCCGCCGTCGATGATGAATCTGTCGATGGACTTCAAGATCATGCAAGATGCCGGATCGATGCTCGGCTCCGGCGCGATTGTCGCTATTGCGGAAGGCACCGACATGGTCGAGATGGCGTTGAACGCGACGCGCTTCTACCGCAATGAATCGTGCGGAAAGTGCGTTCCGTGCCGTGTCGGCTCGCAGAAGATGGTCGACATCATTTACAAAATTCACAAAGGCAATGGTACGAAGGCCGATTTGGACGATATTGAACAGCTCTCCGACACGCTGATCATGACCTCGATCTGCGGTTTGGGTCAAGTCGTTCCGGCACCGATTCAGTCTGTCTTGAAGTACTTCAAGAACGAAATTGACGCGAAGATCAAGAAATAAAATGTTCAAAGATCGTGGAGCCGAAATCTTTTCGGCTCGTTCTTCAACACAGAGCCGGATAACCGTCGGCTCCACCTGAACACGAGAGGCTCTTCAATGACTGCCCCACTGAAGACTGTCACACTAAAGATCGATGGCAAAGACGTAACGGTGCCGGAAGGCACCAGCATTTGGGATGCCGCGCAAACCGTCGGCATTCCCATTCCTGTGCTCTGCCACAAGCCCCCGCTGACTCCAATCGGCGTGTGCCGCGCCTGCGTTGTTGAAGTCAAAGGCGCCCGCGTATTCGCCGCGTCATGCGTCCGGCCGTGCGAAAGCAATATGGAGGTCACGACCTCCAACGACCGGCTCGAACGGTCGCGCAAGATGCTCGTTGAATTGCTTCTGGCTGACCATCCTGTGCCGTGCGACCGCCACAAGGAAACGCACAGTTGCGAACTTGAACTGCTCGCCGAAAAGCTCGGTATCCTGAAGGCGCCGGTCGATGAGTTGCTCGCCAACGCCATGGCACCTGCACCTTATAAGCCGCGTTTTGAATCTCGTGCGCACGATAAGCAGACGGCATCGCCCTGCGGCAGTGAACCTGCGGATCTCAGCAAGTTCCTCTTCGCCAAAGGCCACGATCTCAGCAACGTTGATATCGCCATCGACCACAGCGCGTGTATTGTCTGCGACCGCTGCGTTCGCGCCTGTACCGACGTGAAACACAACAACGTCATCGGTCGCATGGGCAAGGGTTACGCCACCAGCATCTCGTTCGACATGAACAAGCCGATGGGCCAGTCGTCCTGCGTCAATTGCGGCGAGTGTATGATTTCGTGTCCGACCGGTGCCATCACCAGCCAGGCCGAAGTGATGAGCAAGAGCATCATCGGTAAAGCAGCTGGCAAGTTGGGAGCGACTAACGCGTCCGAAGTACTCAGCGTCGAAGAGCTCATTAAGATGCCGATGTTCTCCGCGATTTCGCCGGAGTTCCTGAAGCGCAATCAAGGTAGCATCCTGCTCCGCAAATTCAAAAAGGGCGACATCGTTTGCCGCGAAGGCGAATTCGGATCGACCGCGTTTTATATTCTCAGTGGCAAGGCGGAGGTCTTCCTCAACACGCCTATCGGCCAAATCAAGAGCGATAAGACCAAAGAAAACAGCTCCGGTATTTTCGGCATGCTGAAGAAATTCACCGGCGGTTTGACGCGCACAAAGACCGATGAAGTGCGCGAAAATTCCAGCGGTAAAATGATTCGAAACGACGGCCCGACGGATCTGTCACTCGATCATCCGATCGCCATGCTGCAAGAAGAAGACCTCTTCGGCGAAATGACTTGCATGAGCTTCCAACCTCGCTCGGCGACGGTTCGCGCAACCGAAGAATGTACGATTATTGAAATGCTCCGAAATGTGTTGCAGACGTTGCAGAAGAACAAGAAATTCAAGGACAAGCTGGACAAGAACTACCGCGAACGAGCGCTCGCGCAGCATTTGCGCAGCGTTCCGATCTTCAAAGACTTGGACGAGAGCTTCATCAAGCAGCTCAAAGATCGCGTTGAATTGCTGCGCTTCGATGCCGGCCAAGTCATTGTCAAGCAGGGCGACCCGGCGGACGCGTTTTACTTAATCCGCGTCGGTTGCGTGAAGATCAGCCAGAGCCATCCGGGCGGCGAAATGGTGTTGACGTACTTAGGACGAGGCGAATACTTCGGTGAAATGGGCTTGCTCAAAGGTGGCCCGCGCACGGCAAGCTGCACCGCACTGGATCATGTCGAAGTCGTCTGTATCCGCAAAGTCCACTTTGACTTCATGCTGAGTTGGTACGATAGCTTGAGAAAGAGTTTCGAAGCTGAAGCGGCGAAGCGCGAAAAGCAGGCGTCATTGGTTGCCAAGAGTGCGCCGGATATTCCGCTCACGAACTTCTTGAGCCAAGGATTGATGCACGCGCAGAGTCTGCTGCTTCTCGATTTGGAAAAATGCACACGCTGCGACGAATGCGTCCGCGCCTGTTCGGACGCGCACGATGGCGTCACCCGATTGGTCCGCGAAGGCATGCGCTTCGATAAATTCCTGGTGCCGACGTCCTGCCGAAGCTGCATGGATCCGCTGTGCATGGTCGGTTGTCCGGTCGGTTCGATTCGGCGCAAAGAAACGCTCGAAATCATCATCGAAGATTGGTGTGTGGGTTGCGGGCTGTGCGCTGAGCAGTGTCCCTACGGCAACATCAACATGCACCAATTCCCAGGCGAAGGAATGGTGGACGATCCGGAACGTCCGGGCTTCCAGAAGGCGAACATTCAAAAGAAGGCCGTCACCTGCGATTTGTGCACGGACTTGTCGACTCCGAGTTGCGTCTACGCCTGCCCGCACGAAGCTGCGCAACGCGTCAACGCCCGCGAGTTCTTCGCCGACCGCATTCTGGCCGAAGCACAAAAGTAATTCAGGCTGTCAATTCAAAATGTTTACGAAAAAAGAGGCGATTCAATCGCCTCTTTTTTGTCGCCATTCACTGACAATCCGCACAATTAAAAAACCCGTCAAGCCACTGAGCCCTCAGCCGGTGTGTCATAGGCTTTCGGGGTCAACAGCATGACGGGACACGAATCACAACGCGATCTTTGCAACAGATTTTTCGCGGAAACATGAAGGGCTTGTTCTACGCTCCAAACCCTTGAAGTGCATCTGGAAGTGGTACGACGACGTCGTCATCTTCCTCGTCAACGATCGGTTGAGCGGCGATTTCCGGCCAATCCTTGAGCCAGTTCAACAGTTCGAGCCGGCCATCAAAATGCTCGACCAACGCCGTACAATTTTCGATCCAATCGCCCGTGTTGCAGTATTGCAATCCCGCAATGGTCTTGATCGCGGGTTGGTGGATGTGTCCACAAATTACGCCATCCACATTTTGCTGGCGCGCGTAACCGACGACGACTTCTTCAAATTTGTTGATGTAACTGACCGCATTTTTGACCCGGCCCTTGATGTAGCCAGAGAGCGACCAATAACGGAGATTGAGCAGCTTGCGAAAGAAATTCAGCACACCGTTCAAATAAATCAGCCATCCGTAAGCCGCGTCGCCGAGCACCGCGAGCCACCGGTTGTGTTGCACGGCCGCGTCAAAAACATCGCCGTGCAGAACAAGGTAACGCTTGCCATCGGCAGTGGTGTGAATCGCGTCCATTTTCAAGCTGACATCGCCGAACGTGGCACCGACAAAATCACGCAAACACTCGTCGTGATTTCCAGGAATGTACGTGACGTGAGTTCCCTTTTTCGCTCGACTCAAAATCTTTTGAATGACATTGTTGATCGGCTGAGGCCAAAACCATCGCCGCTTCAGTTGCCACACGTCGATGATGTCGCCGACCAAATAGAGCTGCTCAGACTTGGTGTGTTTCAGAAAGCTTAAGAGATAATCCGCGCGACAATCGCGCGAACATAAATGGGTATCCGAGATCCAAATGGTCCGAAAGTGCTTCTTACTCATTGAACGCTCCGTAGCCCCCACTACTCGTTTTGCCTTGATATGAACTAGTATCGTCGATTTTCATTAACGCAGAATAAAGACGCCGCAAAGCGCGTGTGATTTTCAAAGAATTAGTCGAAAATATTTCTTTTCCGCCCAGTTGGTTTCGGATTTTTGGCGATTGAACTGAAGATGATTCAGCGCGCGAACCGCGCTTGCATTTCGCTCGACAAAAAGAGAGACTCGAAACTTCAAAACTGAAACCATTGTTACAGGAGCCCCGTGCGCGTCCGCATCTTCTTCGGTCTACTTCTGATGTTCCTCGCCTTCTGGAAAGGCAACGGGGGCTATCTTGATTTGCGAGAATATCTCGACGACGCCGAGCGCATGTGGATCAAGGCCGACTTGCGTTTGCCCGGCGAACCTGGAGCGCCGCCGCAGTACAACCGGTATTCGCTGGGATTGCCGTTTCTGTCGGGACCGTTTGTCTGGCTCGGCGAAATTGTTGAGCGCGTGACGTCGGGAGCGATCAGCCGCCGGGCGGTCTCAGCGCTCATCGTCCCGGTGCTCTCGGCACTCGCGGGCGTTTTGCTCTTCGACATTGTGTCGATGCTGAATTTTTCCCGGCGCATCGCATACTGCTCGTCGCTCGTATTTTGCCTCGGGAGCACCCATTTGACTTACGCGCGATTTTTTTACGCAGATGCAGGGATCGTGTTCGGCGTCATGCTTGCGTTCTGGAGTTTTCTGAAAGGGTCGCAGCACTTATCCGAACCCAAGTGGCTCGTGCTGTCCGGCGCGGGTCTCGCGATCGCCGGGGCGTGTCACTATCCACACGCCCCACTGGTCGCGTGCGTGTGGTTCGTTTTAGTCGGGGACATTATGTTCAACGCTGCTCCTTTAAGTCTTCGTTTTCGGAACGCGATTATGTTCGGATCCGCGCCTGCGCTCGCCGCCCTCGCTCTTGTTTTGGTGAATGTCTCGCGCTACCACAGCCTTGTTCCAACGGGCTATCATAACGACGTGAGCGCCAACATTTCGCCGCGATACATCGTCGGGAATTTGCATCACGTGGCGGCCATGTTTGCTCGGACGCTGTGGTTTCTCCCGGCGCTTGTGTTCGGATGTGTTCGACTTTGGAGGACATCACGACTCAATCGCTTCATTGCGGCAGCGATGCTTGCGGGCGTGTGTGCGCAGATGCTTTTTTGGTTGTGCTTCTATCAGCTCAACATGTTCCCGATTCGTTATCTGTATCCGATGAGTGCGCTGGCCGCGCTGGGATTGCCGTTCGTTCTCACCGCGCTCGACACCCATTTTCCGGGCCGGGGAGTTGTTTACTTTATGATCGTCGCGCTTGTTTCGAACGCATTGCAATTCGTCGGCGACACCATTTTTCAACCCCTCTTTTCTGCTCCCGAGGGCAAAGGCAGCGGCGTTTGGTTCTACACGTGGTACATGAATCCTCTCGCAACCACTTCAACATTCGACGGCGGTTCGCCGGGAGGAGCGTTGCAATTCGTAACGGTCGCCGCGTTGCTGATCGCCGGAACAGGACTTCTGGTGAACGCGTTTGTGATTGCCCGAAAGGACTCCAGCGGATAAATTACCTCATCTTATTTTCATTACAGAACACAACGATGGACGCGCGGTTTTGAATTTCGAGCGCGCGTATTCGAAGCATTTTTACTTGGAGATGTCCGTGAAGATTTACAATTATCGCAATGGCCTTGTGTGTGAAGACGCGGGCGATTTTTACCGCATGGACGCGTGGTTGTGGCATACGCTATTTACGGAGAAAGACCCCGTCGCGAAATTGCGCTCGGTGTTGAAATCCGAAGACCGCCTCCCCGGCCTGCCGAATGAAGAACTGCTTCCGCCCATTGACCGCCAGGAAGTGTGGGCGGCAGGCGTGACGTATTTCCGCAGCCGTGAAGCGCGCATGGAAGAATCGCAGGTAGCTGGCGGCGGGAGTTTTTACGACCGCGTGTATTCCGCTGAGCGCCCGGAGCTGTTCTTCAAGGCCACGCCGCATCGCGTCGTCGGCACCGGCCAGAATGTCCGCATTCGCTCCGATGGAAAATGGAATGTCCCGGAACCTGAATTGACGCTCGCGATCACCTCGCACGGAAAAATATTCGGCTACACGATCGGCAATGACATGAGTTCGCGCGACATCGAAGGCGAGAACCCGCTGTATTTGCCCCAGGCCAAAGTGTACGACAAATGCTGCGGCCTCGGCCCGTGTATTTTGCTCGCCGACACGCCGGATTTTAAACTGACGAAGGACACCGAAATCTTGCTCGAAATCAAACGCAACGGCGCGTCCGCATTCAAAGGCGCAATCACCGTCGCAAGCATCAAACGCGGCTTCGAAGAACTCGTCGGCTTCCTCTTCCGCGACAACAGTTTTCCGAACGGATGCTTCCTGATGACCGGCACCGGCATTGTTCCGCCGAACGAATTCACGCTGCAAAGCCGCGATGAAATCAGCATCACCATTGGGCCGATTGGGACGTTAGTGAATGGTGTGGAGTAGAATTCGTAGCGACGATCAAGAGCCGAAAATATTTCGGCTCTACTTTAAAGTGTCAGGAATGAGTGATGACTCCCAACGAAATGTGGTTGCTCGACAGTGCGATTGAACAGCGCCATTCCATCGGCATGTTGGTGATGGAGAATGTCGAAGCCATCTTCGACCGCCCGGCTCACGGCATGGATCGCGACACGCTTCTTGCCACATTGAACCGGCTTGTCGAACTTAAATTGATCAACGCAACGAATGAGGATCGCGGTGAATTCTCGCCGACATCCGACGAAATCAGCGCCGCGCTCGACAGCGAATTCGATGCGGATTATGGCTTGACCGAAACGGGTGGCGCGGTGTGGGCAGACGTAGCGCAGCCGGATTGGAACCGGTTTGTGGACGGCGTTTTTGGCGACAGCGATGAGGACGGAGAATTCGATAGCATAGCTCGCGAACGCGTCGGCGAATTCTTTTGCGTGGATAAAGCGTATCTCGATAAGTTCATGTCCAGCGTCCATTTTCGCGGCATCGTTCCGCATCTACCATCGTTCAAATGGGACGTCGTCAGTCCGTGGCAAGCGCTGTATTGGAAGGAATTACCGAGCGCTCATCACGTTCGATTCTGCGGTGTCTTCGCGCCTGAATTTCCTGAAGAACGAATTCCCGAAGAATTTCGCGGCATGGGTGTTTGGCACTCAAACAGCGTGGGTACGGCCAGCGCGGGTTGTGCGCCCGGCGGAACGTGTGGATGTGGCTGAAGGCTACCCCACATCAATCAAACCCAGGCGCGAGCCGAGGACTTCGATCACGCGCTTTTTAAGGTGCGAATGTTCGGGCAGCAAAAGTCGCGTGTCAGCCCGGACAATTTTGAACGCCGCGTCACGAGCTTCTGCGAGAATCGAGGTGTCGAGCAACAGGTCCGCAACTTTTAATTCCGGCATGCCACTCTGCCGCGTTCCAAAGAACTGCCCCGGTCCGCGCAATTTGAAATCAGTCTCGGCGAGTTCGAAACCGTCGCGCGTTTTTTCGAATGCTTTTAACCGCGCTTCACCTTCTTCCGTCATCGTATCGCTGAAGAATACGCAGAATGATTTGCGTTCGCTTCGGCCCACGCGTCCGCGCAATTGATGCAACGCGGAGAGTCCGAAGCGTTCAGCGTTTTCGATGACCATAACCGTCGCTGTTGCTAAATCGATCCCGACTTCAATTACCTGCGTGCTGACTAGCACGTCGATCTTTCCATCCGCGAGCGCTGCGAGGACGCGCTGCTTTTCTGCCGACGGCAAGCGACCGTGAAGCAACTCGACTTTCAGCGTCGGCAACTGTTCTTTGATGCGCTCGAATTCTTCTTCCGCGCCTTTGACATCGGTCCACAATTTCGCCTGGCCGGGCTTCGGAATTTTCGGTTTGCGCTTCTTCGGCGTCTCGGAATAATTCGCGTCGCTGAAAGGATCGGGTTCCGAATCTTCAGTTGTTTCTCCGATGATGCGCGGCAGGACGATGTAGGTCGAATGACCTTTTTTCGCTTCGTCCAAAATGTATTTATAGGCTCGCGGTCGGTCCGATTCGTCGAGCCAACGCGTCACGATTTCACCGCGTCCGGGCGGGGATTGATCGAGGATGGAAATGTCGAGATCCCCGTACAGAGTCAGCGTCACGGTGCGCGGAATGGGCGTTGCGGTCATGACCAGCACGTGCGGGGCGCAGCCTTTTGCGCGGAGCGCCATGCGTTGTGCTACACCGAATTTGTGCTGTTCGTCCACGACGGCCAACGCGAGCGATTTGAAGATCACGCCCGGCTCAAGCAGTGCGTGTGTTCCAATGGCGATGTGCAACGTTCCGGCACGAAGTTTGTCAAGAAATTCCGCGCGCGCGGAGGGTGCGATTCCACCACGCAACAAGCCAATTTCGACGCGTGAATTCTGGAGTAATTTTGAGAGCGTTCGATGATGCTGCGTCGCCAATGCTTCTGTCGGAGCGAGCAACACCGCTTGATGTCCGTGCGCGACGCACAGCAATAACGCGGCGACTGCAACAGCCGTTTTGCCGCTGCCGACATCGCCCTGCAACAGGCGATTCATCGGTGTCGTGCGGCCCATGTCGGTCGCGATTTGGTTGAACGCTTTTGATTGTGATTCGGTCAGGGTAAATGGTAACCGCGCTTCGATGCGCTTTAGAATCGCCGGGAGGAGCGATAGGCGCGTCGAGACGGCAGCGCGTTCAACTTGAGCGCGACGCAAGGCGACGCCCGTCGAGACGATGAATAATTCTTCGAACACCAGACGGCGGCGCGCCTCCTTTAAGTCGTCCATCGAATTCGGAAAATGAAATTGGCGCACTGCGTCGGCAAGTGGCATCAATTTGTTTTCGACGCGCACGGATTCGGGAATTTGATCGCACAATTGTTGCGGTGCGCCAAGCTCCAACGTGTCCCACACAATTTTGCGCAACGAATTTTGATTGATGCGAATCTCGGGCGGCTCCTGACCATCGGGGAGCCGATTTTTTGGACGGAGGTTATAGACGGGAACAATCCGTCCGAAACTCGGCCCTGTCGCCATGGCTCCCGACGATGCGTCAAATTCGCCGTCGTCAAAGACTTCGAATTCAGCGTTCGAGATTTGCTTGCGCGCGCCGAAAGTTGAAATCTTGCCACAAAAAAAAGCCCAATGATTCGGCGTCAATTTGTCCGCGACCCACGGGTTCCACCACACCGCTTGAATCTGATCGCCCGCCGCGTCCATTAAATACGCGGTGATCTGTTCCTTGCCGTTGAACCGCTTCGCAGTCAGATCGATGATCTGCGCCACGACGTTCGCGTCTTTTCCAACTTTGAGATGCTCAATGGGTGTGACGCTCGCGCGGTCTTTGTGGCTCGTTGGAAAATGAAAAATGAGGTCTTGAATCGTCTGTAGATTCAAGCGCGCCAGCAGCGAGGCCTTGACCGGGCCGACGCCCTTGAAGAATTGCAGCGGGCGCCCGAGCAGTTCGTTCAAGCCGGTGCCTGGAGAGAAAGTTTCAAAGTCATTTGTCATTTGTGATTTCTGGAATTAGTTTACGCGCTTGGAGGCGTGTATTTCAAATGCAAATAGCGGATCGGCTCATTGCCCGAGTTACAGCGGCTATTCCCCTCTCCCATTGGGAGAGGGCCGACGCAGGTACTCCTGCGCGGGGTGAGGGGAAGGCGTTGATTAATCTAAGCGTCCACCCCTCACCCCGCGAGCCGAACAGCAGGCTCGTCGGCCCTCTCCCCCAGGGAGAGAGGGAACAGCGGCGCACGTCCCGGAATGCATCCCGAATATCCGAAGTTGCCGTTTTGTTCTCGATTTTGCTGGCTGCAACGATCACATCGTTCGCCGGTGAGAACGGCCTCGACCCAGCGGCAGTGCCCCGTTTGACTCCGCTTAACGAACCGCCAGCTCCCGAGAAATTCGCCAGGCCCGACGCACTGATCGACAGCGCGAAGCTTGAAAAATGGCTCGACGAATTGAACGTCAGAACCATCGTCATCGACGGACGCGACGCGGCTGCATTTCGCATCAGCCACATTCCCGGCGCGCGCAGCATTCAATCTGATTTATTCCAAGACCCGAATCTGGCTCCGTACTTTATGCCGCCGCCGCGCGCGATTGCGGCGATCAGCAAGCAGGATGGCATCACACCGACCACGCGTATTGTCGTTTATGATGATGACGACGGCCGCCTCGCCGCGCGCATCTGGTTCACGTTTCACGCCTTTGGGCATGACCACATTTCGATTCTCAATGGTGGCTTTGCGAAATGGCGGAAAGAAAAGCGCATCACCTCCATTACTATGCCGACGCTGGACGACACCGGAACATTCGTCCCGCTCGACACGCCGCGCGGTGCCTGTGCATTCGACGATCTGCCTCAGTATCGTATGCGCGTGAAAGTCATCGGTCAGCTTCCGACAGCGAACCTTCTTGATGCGCGAGCGCGGGCCGAATACATGGGCGACGATGTGCGCGGCAAATTCGGCGGACATATTCCCGGAGCCGTGAATCTTCCGTGGCAATCGATGACGACCCTCAACGCCGGGGTGCGCGAGTGGCGGACACCGGCGGAAATCCACGCAATTTTACGGCTATCGAACGTCGATAAGGACTTTCCAATCGCGATTTATGACCAGGCAGGAGGTCGCAGCGCGCATCTTTATTTCACGCTTTGGCTAATGGGTTACGACACGATCCGCAACTATGTCGGCGGCTGGCGCGACTATGGAAATCGCGACGACGCCGAGGTTGAGAAATGACTTTTCATGCGGGTTTTTAACGGGTATAGTACGCATTGAGTTTGATGGCCCTTTTGAAGCCGTTCCAATCCCGCTATAACCTCGCGCACTGTCGTCCCGCCGAGCGTTGGAAACAACTCATATCGCCGTTCACTGAAAGGAAGTTTATTAATGTCCAGTTCGTCCGTTCGAGTTCGATTTGCGCCCAGTCCCACGGGCTACCTGCATGTCGGCGGTGTCCGCACCGCGCTGTTCAACTGGCTCTACGCCCGCAAGACCGGCGGTAAATTCATTCTGCGCATTGAGGACACTGACATTCAGCGCAACAAGGAAGAGGCCACGCAGATCATCATCGACGGGCTGAAATGGTGCGGCTTGAATTGGGACGAAGGCCCAGACATCGGCGGTCCGTGCGCACCGTATTTTCAAAGCCAGCGCATGGAGCGCTACAAGGTCGTCGGCGACGCGCTTGAAAAAGCGGGACTTGCGTATTGGGCGAAGAAGGAAGCGGCGGGCGGACTGCCTGAGTGGAAGATTGAGAAGCTTAAGAAGCAGGGCAAGTGGGACGAAGAAAAGGCCCAGGCCGCTGCCGATCCGAATCCGGCGTTGTATCTTAAAGTCGTCTTGAACGGTCGCACCGAAATGGTCTTCGAAGACGCCGTAAAAGGCTCTATCGCCAAACCCGCGCAAACGTATTTGGAAGAGGACGGCGTCACGGCTAAAGACTTCGTGATCATGCGCGGCAACGGTATGCCAGTCTACAATTTTGCCTGCGTGATTGACGACGTTGACATGCGCATCAGCCACGTCATTCGCGGCGATGACCATGTCGAAAACACGTTCCGCCAGATTTTCATTTACGAAGCACTCGCGAAGCTCAACGATCCGGCCGTGCCCACCGCACCGAAGGTTCCAGTCTTCGCGCACTTGCCGATGATCTTTAATGAAGAAGGCAAGAAGATCAGCAAGCGCCGCGATCCCGTCGCGATCACGCTGTATGAGGCCTGCGGACTGTTACCTGAGGCGATGATCAATTTCGAAGCGCTGCTCGGCTGGTCGCCCGGCAACGAGCACGAAGTCATGCCGATGGACGAAATCATCCGCGAATTCTCGTTTGACCGGATCAAGAGCGCGTCGGCACAATTCACGTTAAACCGCAAGACTCCGCCGCCCGTCGCTGCGGGTGGAGCGACGACCGATCCGGAAGTGGAAGCGCAGATTGTCGAGTGGCTTTCAGAGTGCCTCAAAGGCTCCAAACTCGAATGGATCAATGGCGAATATTTGCACAAATTGGACTCGGCGGAATTGGTGAAACGCGTCGCGCCGTCCCTGCAGAAGCAGGGCTACGACCTCACCCATCATTCGCCGAGTTGGTTGAAGAATGTGTTGCTGATGGAACAGGAGCGCTCCAAGACGCTCAAGCAACTGGCTGAAAATGTGGCCCTCTTTTTCAAGGCTCCGACGAAGCTGGATCAGAAGGCCGTCGACAAAGTCTTGAAGAAAAACGACGGTCTCGCGGTGCTGACCGAGATGCGCGGAGTTCTGGCTGGCATAGAAGAATGGTCCGGCGATGCGTTGGATGCGGCGGTCAAGCATTTTGCGGAGGCGAAGGGACGGAAGTTGGGCGATGTTGCGCAGCCACTCCGTGTCGCGTTGAGCGGGACCACGGTCAGCCCGCCGATTCACGACACGCTGCATTTACTCGGTCAAGCCGAGTGCTTGAGGCGCATTGATTTCGCTATAACGCAGGTGAATTAACGGCTTGTTTCGGATTTTGAGTTTCGGGTTTCGAGTGTTGCAATACGTGCTTCGTGCATCTATCGCACCACTCGAAACGTTCATGAGAAAGCAGGCCGTTCACTATGTTGACCCGTTCGTTCATCCATCTTGCCGGCATCGGCGAGGCGCGTGAAAGAAATTTTTGGCACGATGGATTGATCTCGTGGGATGATGTATTGACGCATCGCGACCTCTTCGACGACGGCCCTCCGCCGCCGCTGGAGCAGGAGTTGACACTGTCACGGGTGAAGCTCGCAGAAGGCGACACATGCTGGTTTGAAAAGCGACTGGGCAGTGAACAATCCTGGCGCATGGCCGCTGATTTTGATGACGGACGCATTGCGTATCTGGACATCGAAACCGACGGAAAAAAGCCGGACCTTCCACTGAACGATGGCGACGGCCCTGACCGCACGACCGTTGTTGCCGTCTGGGATGGCACGGATGCAAAAGTTTTTCTACGGCATAAAAATCTGCACGAAATCCCGGAGTATCTTTCAAAATATAAAGTGCTCGTCACGTTCAACGGTGCATCGTTTGATGTCCCGTATCTCGAAAAGCGCTTTGGCGAAAAGTTCTTTAAGGGTGCGCATCTGGACCTGCGCCCGATCACGCGCGCAGTCGGATTGACAGGCGGGCTGAAGAAAATTGAAACACAGATCGGGATCGAGCGACCGATAGACATCCGGCATTATTCGGGCTACGACGCGGTCAAATTATGGGCCGCTCATTTACGCGGTCGGACAGATGCGTTGGTGCCGTTGATCCGCTACAATTTATACGATGCGGTCAATTTGCAAACGGTCATGCGCGTGGCTTACAATTGGGCGGCGGTGTACGACGAACTTCCGTTTCGGCGTTTCGATGAACTACAAGCCATCGATCTGCATGGAGCGGTAGATCGCGCCGTTAAAACGATTATGAACACACGGTTGTCGGGGCGTCGTTAAAATCGGTTGAGAGAGAGATTTAGCGGTTGTTTTGGTATTGTTTAATTTCGAGCAGTATTGTGCTTGACTTTTTTCAATTTACCATTACTTTCCCTCGTTCTTTTCGGCTGACGTGCTCTATTTGGCACACCAACTGCTCGTTCACGGAATAAAATGGAAATACTGAAGGGCATCCCTGTCTCCCCCGGCGTCTACATTGGCGAAGCGTTCCTCATGGAAAGCGAGGAAGTTCGCATTCCTGAAATCGCCATTGCCGACGATAAGGTGCCCGCCGAAATCACACGATTCGAAGATGCCGCGCGCACCGTCGATCTTGAAATCGAAGCGATCCGACAGCAGACTGAAGATCAACTCGGGTCGAGTCTCGGAGCCATTCTCAGTGTCCAGACGCAGTTGTTAAAAGATGATTCCTTGCGCAAGCAGATCATCGACAAAATCAAGAACGAAAAATATTCCGCAGAGCACGCAGTCTCGACGACGTTGAAAGCCATCGCAAAGCGCCTGGCCGGTTACGGCGGCGAGATGTTTATTCAGCGCGGGTCCGATTTGCATGATTTACAGAAGCGCCTATTAAAGGTGCTGCTCGGCGGACGCAAAGAAGATTTGAGTTCCTTGACGAATCCTGTCGCAGTGATTGCGCGCGATTTGGGACCGTCTCAGACAGCTTCGTTTGACCGCAATGTCGTGAAAGCGTTCGCGATTGACATTGGCGGAAAGACCAGCCACACAGCCATTTTGGCGCGCGCATTTGAGATGCCCGCCGTCGTTGGACTCGAGACGGTTTCGACCGATATTTCCGGCGGCGAAACGATCATCATCGACGGCAACCGCGGCATCGTCATCATCCGTCCGGACGAGCGGACGTTGGCTCGTTACCGCAAGCGGCAGGAAGAAATCAAATCGCACGAGCAGGCGCTGATCCTGGAAAAGGATCTGCCCGCTGTCACGTCCGACGGGCGCGAAATTCGCGTCATGGCCAACATCGAATTCCCGGACGAAATCCAAGGCGCGCTCGAGCACGGCGCTGGCGGCATCGGTTTGTTCCGCACGGAGTTCTTGTATCTGACCAGCGGCATCGAACCGAACGAGCAAACGCATTTCCAAGCCTATCAAAAGTGTCTGCTGAAACTCAATGGCCGACCGCTCGTCGTCCGAACTCAGGATTTGGGCGCGGACAAAATTCTTCCGACTCACACGACGCACGAGCAGAACCCGTACCTGGGATTGCGCAGCATCCGCGTGTCGATGAAATTCCCGGAGACGTTCCGCGTTCAAGTTCGCGCGATTTTGCGCGCGTCGGCGCTCGGCAAAGTCAAGATGATGGTGCCGATGATCACGCAGGTCGAAGAACTGCGCTGGGTGCGCCGCATCGTCAAAGAAACGATGCACGACCTCAAACACGAAGGCCAGGTTTACGACGAGAAAATCGAAATCGGGATCATGGTCGAAGTGCCGTCCGCTGCGTTGCAGGCTCACGTCTTGGCGAAAGAGTGCGACTTCTTCTCGATTGGCACGAATGATTTGACGCAATACACGCTCGCAGTGGATCGCGGCAACGAACTGGTCGCGAACCTCTATAATGGTGCAAATCCGGCGGTGTTGCAATTGATCAAGATGACGGTCGAAGCTGCAATCGCAGCAAACATTCCGGTGAGCATGTGCGGAGAAATGGCGGGTGATCCGATCTTCACAGCGGCGCTCGTCGGCTTTGGAATGACGGAGATTTCGATCTCCCCGCCATCGATTCCCGGCATCAAAAAGATTGTACGAGGCTTGTCGTTTGAAGAATGCAAGTCCATCAGCGCGGGCGTCATGCGCATGACCGAGACGGATGCGATCACGAATTTCCTGCGCGACAGCCTGCCCAAAGAATCACGCTCGGGCGGCGATTACGGATCAAATTAGCACCCGCCTGAATCACAAACGATTTACGAGTGCATCACAGCGCCGCCATCGACGTTGATTGTCTGACCGGTCACGTGTTCGGCGCGCGCGGACGATACGAACACAATCATGTCCGCGACCGCTTCCGACGTCTGCCATTTGCCGATTGGAACGAGCGCTTTGATTTTGCGATCCGCCCACTCGTCGTAACTCAAGCGCTGGTCGTCGGGCGCTTGATTGAACCACGATTGCCAAACCGCTCGATTCAACGGCGTCTGCACCATCCCGGGGCAAATCGTATTGACGCGGATATTTTTAGACGCCAAATCTTTGGCCATGCATTGAGCGAAATTGATGTTAGCCGCTTTCGACGCACTATATGGCGGATCGGTTGGCGAGCCCATTTGGCCAGCGATGGATGCAATGAAAACCATCGTCCCGCCACCGTGCTCGATGAGATGCGGCGCGAGCGCATGGGCAACGTGAGTCATGCCCATGATGTTGATGCTGAGCACGCGCGGCCAATCGCTGGGCGAGAGATTCGTGAACGGAAATCCGAATTTTCCTGACCCCGTTGCTGCGGCGTGGACGACGTGTTCAATGCGGCCAACAGTTTGAAGTGTCCGAGTCAACGCAGAGAGTACGGAGGTGTCGTCTGCGACATCGACTAAAAAACCTGCCGCTCGAATCGAGAATTCATCAGCTATTTTCGCAGCGATGTCACTCACATTTTCGCTGCGATCCCAAAGCACGACATGCGCACCCTCAGAGGCAAATGCGCGTGCGGCGGCGAGACCAATTCCGCTGGCTCCGCCGACGATCAGCGCGGTGTGATCAGTGAATCCCAAGTCCATTACATGTACTCTTGATAGAGCGGCGTGATGATCAATTCAGGCACGATCACATTCGCGGGCAATTGAGCCAGCGCGACGACGCAGTGCCCGATGTCTTCGGGGTGGACCATCTGCTTTCGTTTTTCCATCGGCACCGGGACGGCGCGTTTTTCAAGAAGCGGTGTTTCAACTTCGCCGGGATAAATGCTGGTGATGCGAATTCCGTTCGCTCGCTCTTCAAGTCCCACGCACGTCGCAAGCCCAGTCGCCGCAAATTTTGATGCCACGTAAGCCGGCCCGCCCAACGGCAGCGCGCGCTTTCCGGCGATGGACGAGATGCTGATGACCAGTCCGTCTTTGCGTTCGCGCATGCCCGGCAGTGTCGCGTGGAGAATATTGAAGAAGCCGGTGCAGTTCGTCGCGAGCACGTCATCAAAATCGCTCGGAGCGAGGTCGCACATTTTGCGTTTGAGAACATTGACGCCGGCACTGTGGACGACGATGTCCAACTGGCCAACGGCTTGAATCGCCCACGCGACGGTCGCGTTCACATCGTCGCGCGAGGCCACGTTACACGAGCGCGTCAAGATCGAGTTTTCGCCTGTGTGTTCGGACGCAGCTTTTTTCAGTTTCGCTTCGTCGCGACCGGTGATGAGGACGCGGCAACCTTCTTTGGCGAGCGCGAGTGCGACACCCAAACCAATGCCGCTGCCGCCGCCTGTCACCAACACGCCTTTGCCTTGCAGTTTCACGATGCGTTTCCTTTGATATTGATTTTGATCGAACATGGCCGCTTACAGGCGTGCGCGGCTCTTGGGTTAGGGTTTAAGAAGAACTTTGAGTAAGTTATCGCCGCCGATTTTCAAGCGGTGGAACCACGCATCGCCGTCGCTGAGTGGGGCTTCGGCGGTGATCATCGGTTCGACTTTGATGACGCCGCGCGCGATCATGTCGAGACACGCAGGGTATTCGCCGTTTGAGGCGCAGGACCCGTGCAGCGTCAATTCGCGCGTGACCACCAATTGCAGCGGCAGTTCAGTCTTGGGAGAGAGGTTGCCGACCAGCGTCAATTGCCCCCCTTTACGGAGCACGGCAATTGCGGTTTGCAACGTCGGCGTGATGCCGACAACTTCGAACGCAGCGTCCGCGCCGCGACCATTTGTGCGGCGTTGAATTTCCGCAGGGACATCGACTTTGTTGCTCAGGAATCCTTCATCAGCACCCAGTTTCACGGCCACGTCAAGGCGTGATTGATCGAGATCGACGGCGAATATTTTTCCGCAACCAGCGGCTCGCAAAGCTTGGATGACAAACAAGCCGATCATCCCGGCACCGACGACAACCACCGTGTCGTTGAGTTCAAGCGGCGTGCGACGGACCGCGTGGAGCGCAATCGAAACCGGCTCAACCATCGCGGCTTGGGAGAACGTCACGGCTTCAGGTAGTTTCACCAGGATGCGCTGGGGAACGTTGACGAATTCAGCGAAGGCACCATGGCGGCGATATTCGCCGGTTGAGACACCGAGCACTCGGCGTTTGTCGCAGAGGTTGACATCCCCGCGCCGACAGAACCAGCACTCGCCGCAATAGACTGTCGAGTCAAACGTCACGCGGTCGCCAACGACCCAGCCTTGAACATCCGCGCCGACTTCGCTGATCGTCCCGGCGGCTTCGTGACCCATGATCAGCGGCGGCTGGCGGCGTCCGGTGCTGCCGTCCATACCATGAATGTCACTACCGCAAATTCCGCACGCTGCGATGCGAATGAGCACTTCGTCGGCGGCGATTTCAGGCTTGGGCCAGTCTTGGAGTTCAAGGTGATTATATTGCGTGAGAACCAGCGCCTTCATAGTTGATATTCCTCGATTTGGATGGAATCACCATTTTCATAAAAAAGGATGGGTATTCAACCCGTCACTCATGCCCTTTTATTGAGCATATAATACCCCAAGTTGAGTTGAAGGTCGTGGGAAATATTAGCGAGTTTCTGTTATCGGAACCCTATCGAAACACAACATCGAATCACCACCCCTAAACTTCGTGTTACTTTTTATCAGTCCGCACCGAATCGGACGTTTCGTCCGTAATGAGTGGAATACGAATTGCTATCATCAAAAGCTATACTGTAACGTACACACCATCTATTAAATGAGGGAGAGGGCGTCCATGACCATCTTGATTGCGGAGGATGACGATCCCTCACGCACTTTACTTGAACGAACGCTCAGGTCTCGTGGGCATGACATCATTGCGGTTTCTGACGGCGAGGCCGCGTTACGATATTTCTTGCAGCCGGACGCGCCCCATTTTGCGATTCTGGATTGGAATATGCCCGGGTTGACCGGCTTGGAAGTCTGTCAGCAGATTCGCAATATTCCCGCTTCCATTCCTGTCTATGTCATCCTGCTCACTGCTCAAATTGAAAGTACTCGCATTGTCGAAGCCCTTGAAAAAGGAGCGAACGATTACATTACCAAACCCTTCCGCCGGGACGAGCTGCTTGCGCGTGTGCAGGTCGGAGTCCGGACCGTTGAACTCCATCAGGAACTCGTGCGCCGCGTCAAAGAACTGGAAGAAGCCGCAGCTCGTGAACGCCGGTTGCATGAATTGCTTCCGATGTGTGCGTGGTGTCGAAAGATTCGAAGTGACGACAACTATTGGAATGATTTGGAATCGTACGTGAAAAAATCCGGCGTCAAAATCACCCACGGTATTTGTCCTGATTGTTCGACCAAAGTACTTACCGACTGGAAGAATCAAGCAGAACAGTATTTGGTTTCGGCTTCTCACTAAGGCGTACGTTTCAAGGGTGACGGCTTGAACCACGCGCGTCTGACTGCTATGAAAAATGGACCGATTTCGCTTAAGGATTTCTGAGCAGTTCCACTCGCTCCGGGGTATCTTAAAGCGCAACTCCATTTGATCCCATGCAGTCACGCCCATCGAGGTACAGCCATGCCAGCCAACGATTTTTCGCGGACCTCAACCGGTCTATCCCGCCGCACATTTCTACGCGGAGCAGGCGTTGCTCTGGGGCTTCCATTGCTGGAGGCCATGCACCCCGTTTTCAGCATGTCAACGGCTCGTGCAGCGGAAACAAAAATTCCGCGCCGCATGGTCGCCATTGAAACCAACATGGGCATCATGCCGCAGTTTTTCTTTCCGGAAAAAGCCGGACGCGACTACGTTTTGACGCCATACCTTGAACGGCTCGCCAAGCACCGCAACAATATGACGGTCTTCTCGGGCGTCAGTTTGCCTGGCGTTACGGGTGGACACACAGCCGAGAAATGTTTTCTGACCGGCACTCCGCATCCCGACCGCGGCGGCTTCCGCAATACCGTTTCGCTCGATCAATTAGCCGCCGAACAAATCGGTGTGGCGACGCGTTACCCGTCGCTGTCACTGGCGATGACGACCGAAGGCAGCACCTTGAGTTTCACTCGCAGCGGTGCCCCGATTCCCGCTGAACGAAGTCCGCGCAAGTTGTTCCAGAAATTATTCGTTCAAGGCAAGGCCAGCGAAATTGAAGCGAACGTTGAAGCGTTGCGCCAAGGCCGCAGCATGCTCGATTTCGTGGGCGATCAATCCAAGCGCTTGAACAACGTACTTTCGAAGAACGACCAGCACCGGCTCGACGAGTATTACACGTCTGTCCGCGAACTTGAAAAGCGATTGCACACATCCGAAGAATGGGAGTACAAACCGAAGCCGGTCGTGAAAGTCCAAGCTCCAAACGACATCGAAGATTCAAAAGAATTTGTCGCCAAAACGCGACTGATGTTTGACGTGATGAAGCTTGCGATTGAGACCGATTCGACGCGCCTGATCACGTTGTTTGTTGATACGACCGTGATCCATAACATCACGCATCACGGCAACCGGCCCGAAGCGGTCGCTGAATTGCGCGCAAAAGAGGAGGCGCAATTCGACGCGCTGAACGCGTTCCTGACCGCGCTCGACACAACAAAAGAAGACGGCGAATCACTCCTTGATCGAACGCAAGTGCTCTACGGCACACCGATGGGCAGCGCGAATTCTCACTCGAACGTAAACCTGCCGGTGCTGCTCGCGGGCGGCGGTTTTAAACACGGCCAGCATCTCGCGTTCGACACGAAGAACAATTATCCGCTGAGCAATCTGTACGTCTCGATGTTGCAACGATTGGGCATCGAAGCGGGATCGTTCTCGACCTCCAAAGGCACGATGACCGGATTGGAGCTGGCTCGATGATGCGGATCGTTTTAGTTGCCTGTTTGATGTTCGTGTGCGCAACAACACACGCTGCGGATTTGAACACGTTTTTGGACGCAGGCTGTTATAAGTGCCACGACGCGGATGCGAAAAAAGGCAACCTCGATCTCACCGCGCTGAAACGTGATTTCGCTGATCCCGAGACGTTTGCGCGCTGGGTGAAAGTCCATGACCGCGTCGCGTCCGGAGAGATGCCACCCAAGAATAAGAAGCAGCCGCCTGAAGCAGACAAGAGCGCATTTCTAGCGCAATTGAATACGGCTCTCGTCGATGCCGAACGCTCTCGTTTCGCCACTGAAAGTCGGACGGGTCTGCGGCGGCTCACGCGTTTGGAATACGAAAGTACAATGCGGGATTTGTTCGACATGCCGGGCATCGCGTTACAAGCGGGGCTTCCCTCCGATGGTACCGCCCTCGGATTCGATACCAATAGCGACGCGCTCGACATTTCACACGTCAACATGGCGCGCTATATCGAAGCCGCGGATAGCACGTTGAACATGGCCATCGCCACCCACCCCACCGCCCCGCCCAAGACGCTGATGCGCCTGTCGCTAGCAGACAATTACGAGACTGATTTGATGCTCATGCAAGGCGACGCAATGTTGCTGCGCGACAAGAAAATCGATCCGCTTTGTCCGCCCGCCGGAGCTTACGCCCACATCGGACATGGTCCGCACGAACAGGCCGGAATGTTCAGCCGAATGAGCAGCGTCGGCGTCTTCCGTCACGAAGACGAATCGTGGAACGCGTACTTCCGGCACTTCACAACGCTGTATCCCGGTCGCTACCGAATCCGCGCCTCCTTCTTCAGTTTTCAATGGGACAAGGGACTGATTCTGCCTTCGCGCGGAGTTGAAGCGGCGCGTCTCACAGTGGTTCAATTTAACGAAAACGGACGCGGCGGACAGCACCCAAGCTACGTGCTCGGATATTACGACGCGCCGTCATTGGAATCCAAAATCCACGAGATGAACATCTGGCTGAACTTCAAAGAATCGTTCGGATTCAACGCGGCCTCGTTGGCTCCGGTCGTCCTGTACCGCGTCGGAACGTGGGGCCAGAAAGATCGCACCATGGGCTTCACAGGTCCCTGTGTCGCGAGCGATTGGGTGGATGTCGAAGGACCGTTCAACGAAACGTGGCCGCCGATTGCGCACAAACAATTATTCGGTGATTTACCGATCACTGAATTCGTTCCCGCCAGTCACAAAAATGTTCGCCCGCCAATTCGGCATGTGCTCAAGCAGGAAATCATCGGCGGAAAGAACAAGCCGGAACCTGAGAAAGGTATATGGACCGTCGAGCCGAAAGACGCGCTTACTGACGCGGCCAAACTGCTCGCTGATTTTCTTCCGAAAGCATTTCGCCGACCGGTGGGTGAAAGCGTCCGAAAACAATACGTGGCGAACGTCGAAACGCGGTTGAAAGCCGGCGACTGTTTTGAGACCGCGATGCGATGGACGTATCGCGCCGCGTTATGCTCGCCAGATTTCTTGTACCACATCGAACCGGCAGGAAAGCTTGACGATTTCGCACTCGCGTCGCGCCTCTCGTATTTCATGTGGCGTTCAATGCCTGATGAAACGTTGACCGTTCTCGCCGCATCCGGAAAACTCCACGAACCGAGCGTTCTCAACGAGCAAATTGAGCGGCTACTCAAAGACGAAAAGGCGCAGCGATTCATCGACGATTTTCTCGGCCAGTGGTTGAAGCTGCGTTCCATTGCTGCGAACGATCCGGACAAAAAACTGTATCCAGAATTCAATCCGTACATGCAGGATTCAATGGTCTCCGAAACCCGCGCGTACTTCCGCGAACTGCTCGAAAAAAATCTCGATGCTGGTTATCTCATTCAATCCGATTTTGCGATGCTCAACGAAAAGCTCGCGGTTCACTATGGAATTTCTGGAGTCAGTGGTCCCGGCATCCGCCGCGTGACGTTACCCAAAGACTGTCCGCGCGGAGGCTTTCTGACGCAGGCCGCGGTATTGAAAGTCACCGCGAACGGAACAACCACGTCGCCTGTCGTGCGCGGAGCCTTCGTCATGGCGCGTTTGCTCGGCAAGCCGCCAGAACCGCCACCACCGAATGTACCCGCAGTCGAACCGGATGTTCAAGGTGCCACGACGATCCGCGAGCAACTCGACAAACACCGCGCCGACGCGACGTGTGCGTCATGTCACACGAAGATCGATCCGCCGGGTTTCGCGCTGGAATCGTTCGACGTCATCGGTGGGTTCCGAACTCGATATCGCAGCATCGGCGACGGCGATCCCGCTCCGCGCGGCAGCATCGATCCGCGCATCGTCATCAGCTTTAAACTCGGTAAACCCGTTGATTCCAGCGGGCAAATGGCAGACGAGCGGAAGTTTGCAACCATCGCAGAATTCAAGACGCTTCTGACTTCAGACAAGCACCAACTCTTGCTCAATCTCGCGCGGCAGTTGACCGTATACGCGACAGGCCGCGATGTTTTTTTCAGCGATCGTGCAGCGTTGAATGAACTGGTTGAGCGCACCGAAAAGCAAGGTGGTGGCATACGAACACTCGTGCACGAAATCGTCTTGAATTCCCTCTTCCAAACACGATAGAGACTACCCCTATGAAACGAAATGCAATCGGTACAGTTGTCCTGCTGGCTTCACTTTTATTCGGTGCGTCACAAGCTGAAGAATCCAAATTCCGGCTCATGGGATTGTGTTCGGCGGACCGCGTCGATGACTTCAAAGAGTTCGCGAAGACGATGCCGGACATCTCGCTGGTGTCCGTCGATTTTGATTCGACGGAAGTCGTGCTCACATACGAATTCGAAAAGCTCTTCCCGGGGCAAAATTTCAAAAAGAAGCCACCAACTCCAGAAGCAATTGAGAAGCGGTTGAATGAGTTGCTTCACAACGCATCGCGCGGCTCTTTTACGTTCAAGCCGCTCAGTACGCTGGCAAAAGACAAAGAAAAGGTCGAAGAATTCAACGTCGGCATGTTGGATTGCAAAGGCTGCCGCTACGGCGTTTACTCAGCCGTGAGCAAGGTCGATGGTGTCGAACGCGCGCAGGTCAATTCCGAAAAAGGCATTTTGAAGTTGTGGATTGATCCGGCCAAAACAAATCGCACTGCGCTCGAAGAGGTATTGAAAAAAGCACACATCGAATTGCCTGGCCACGAAGAAGAGACCAAGAAGAAAAAGTAAGACGACCCATTCGCGGAGCGGCTTTTTTTACTTGGCTTTCATTGAATGCATCTGTATGACTCACGGTGTACATAGGTGTATCTATTTTTTCTCATCAGGAGCATCCGTCCGTGCGCAAACTCATTATCGTGTTGTGTCTCGCTTTGATTTCGATTTCTCTTCATGCCGCTGATGCCGGGACGGGCGAGTCGTTCAAAGGTCCGATTGGTTTGCAGCTATACAGCCTGCGCAATCAATTTATGGCCAATGGCGTTCCGGCCACGCTCGATAAAGTCAAGGCGATGGGAATCAAGAATGTCGAACTCGCCGGGACGTACAATTTGCCTGCGGAAAAGTTCAACACCATGTTGGCCGAGCGCGGATTGACGGCGATCAGCGGGCATTTCTCATATGGAAAGTACAAGAGCGATCCGGCGAGCGTGGCGAAAGAAGCGAAAGCGTTGGGATTGAAATTTGCTGGTTGCGCGTGGATTGATCATAAAGGGGACTTCGACGAAGCGACGTGCCGGGAAGCGGCGGCGGTCTTCAACAAGGCCGGCGAGATTCTCGCGAAAGAAGGCATCCGACTTTTCTATCATTGCCACGGATACGAATTCCAGCCGTATAAAGATGGGACGCTGTTTGACCTGTTGATGGCCGAAACAAAGAAGGAATATGTCGCGTTTCAGATGGACGTTTTCTGGGTCGTGTTCCCAGGGCAAAGTCCGGCGAAGTTATTTGAAAAATATTCCGGGCGCTGGGAGTTGGTGCACTTGAAGGACATGAATAAGGATTTAAAACTTGGCAGCCTCATGGGAAAAACGGACGTCAAGAACGATGTCGCGCTGGGAACCGGCCAGATGAATTGGACGGAGATTCTTCCCGCAGCGGCGAAGAATGGCGCGAAGTATTATTTCATTGAAGACGAATCGCCGACATCTGAAGAGCAGATACCCGTCTCGCTCAAATTCCTCGAAGCCGTGAAATTCTAAGTGAGCATACCTGGGCGGCCTTTTCTGGCCGCCCATTTTATTCCATTTGAAAGAATCTCCATGAAACGAATCATCGCTCTGCTTGCGGTCGTCGCGTTAATGTTTGCCGGTGTGTCGTTCGCGGCGGATCGCCCAGCGAAACCGAATTTCGTTTTTATCAACATTGATGACATGGGCTATGCCGACATCGGTCCGTTTGGCTCGACGATTAATCGAACGCCGAACCTCGATAAAATGGCGAAAGAGGGGCTGAAGCTCACGTCGTTTTATGCGGCTCCGGTGTGTTCTCCATCACGAGCGGCGTTGATGACCGGGTGCTATGCCAAGCGTGCATTACCGATTCCGCATGTGCTGTTCCCAGTTGGAGCGACGGGGCTTTCGCCGAAAGAAATCACAGTGGCGGAAGTGCTGAAAACAGTCGGCTACGCGACGGCCATTATTGGCAAATGGCACTTGGGCGATCAGCCAGAATTCCTTCCGAATAACCAAGGTTTTGATCTGCATTTCGGGCTGCCGTATTCGAACGATATGGGCACCGCAGAAGATGGATCCAAGAGCGATCTTGGCAAGCCGACTCCGAAACAAGGCGGCAAAGGGCAACCGCCGCTCGCGTTGTTACGCAATGGAAAAGTCGAGAAACGCGTGCGCCAGGATGACCAGCAGTCGCTCGTTGAAATTTACACCGACGAAGCTGTGAAGTTCATTGGCGAACATAAAGCGGCTCCGTTCCTCCTTTATATTCCGCACAACGCGGTTCACTTTCCGATTTATCCGGGCAAGAAATGGGCTGGGAAATCGCCGCACGGAATTTATTCGGATTGGGTGGAAGAAGTCGATTGGAGTGTGGGCAAGATTTTCGAATCGCTCAAAGAAAATGGGCTGTCGGAAAAGACGCTCGTCATCTTTACCAGCGACAATGGCGGGACTCAGCGCGCGGTGAATGCGCCGTTGCGCGGATTCAAAGGTTCGACGCTTGAGGGCGGTATGCGCGTGCCGACGATTGCGTGGTGGCCGGGGCAGATTCCGGCTGGTACATCGTCCGACGCGATCACCAGCATGTTCGATGTCATGCCAACTTTCGCGGCACTCGCAGGCGCTGCGGTTCCGACGGATCGCAAGATCGACGGTGTGAATCTCTGGCCGGTTTTGGCTGGGGATGTGAACGCCAAGCCGCCGCACGACACGTACTATTATTTCAATGGATTGCGTCTCAACGCGGTGCGCAGTGGTGATTGGAAATTGCAGATTTCGATAGGACATGTGGATAATGCCGCAGACAAGCAGTTCCAGCCCAAGCTGTATAATTTGAAATCAGACATTGGTGAAGCGACAGACGTGTTCGCCGCGAATCCGGAGGTTGTCGCGAAATTGCAAGAGCTGGTGGCTGCGATGAAAGATGACCTTGGCATCAACGGCGTCGGCCCCGGCGCGCGCGAACTCGGACGCGTTGAAAATCCGAAGCCGCTGATTGATTTCGACTCCCCCGCCCCGAAGACAAATGCTAAGTAAAGGCTCCATAATGATTCGATTCATTGGCGTATGTGCCGCTGCACTATTTTTGATTGCGGCGCTTTGTGTCCATGCCGCAGAGGTGCCAGCGAAACCGAATATTGTGTTCATTCTTGCGGACGATTTGGGTTGGGCGGACACGACGCTTTACGGCCATACGAAATTGTATCGCACTCCGAATATTGAGCGGCTTGCGCAACGCGGGATGACGTTCACGCGCGGTTATTCGGCCAGTCCGTTGTGCTCGCCGACACGCTCGGCGATACTCACCGGACTTAGCCCAGCGCGTACCGGCATTACGACTCCGAATTGTCACGTCGCTCAAGTCGTGCTCGAAGCGACGATTGGGAAAAAGGCTCCAGCGGACAAAAAATCAATCGCTCCAAATCCGCCGACGCGATTAAAAACGGATTACCACACGCTGGCGAAATCATTGAAAGCGGCAGGGTACGCGACGGGGCATTTCGGAAAGTGGCATCTTGGTTCGGAACCGTATTCGCCGCTGCAACAGGGCTTCGATGTGGACGTGCCGCATTGGCCGGGACCGGGGCCGGCGGGGAGTTACGTCGCTCCGTGGAAGTTCAAAGATTTCGACCACGATCCCGACGAACCCAATCAGCACCTCGAAGATCGAATGGCGAAGGAGGCGGTCAAGTGGATCGAGAAAAACAAGGACACGCCGTTTTATTTGAACTACTGGATGTTCAGTGTTCATGCTCCGTTTGACGCGAAGAAGGCGTTGATTGAGAAGTATAAAGGTCTCGTCGATCCGACTGATTTGCAGCGCTGCCCGACGTATGCGGCGATGGTCGAAAGTATGGACGATGCGGTTGGGACGTTGATGGACACGCTGGATCGTTTGAAAATCAGCGAGCACACGATCATTGTCTTCACGTCCGACAACGGCGGCAACATGTACAACGATGTCGACGGCACGACGGCGACGAGCAACCGACCGTTGCGCGGCGGGAAGGCGACGGTGTTTGAAGGCGGAGTCCGGGTGCCGCTGATTGTCGCGTGGCCGGGCGTCGTTCAACCGAAAACGCGCAGCGATTTTCTCGTGCAAAGCGAGGATTTCTATCCGACGTTTTTGGACGCGTTGAAGATTCATCCGTTTCCGAACCAGCGCTTCGATGGAATAAGTGTGCTGCGCGCGTTCAAGGGCGAGTCGTTTGAGCGGCCAGCGACGTTCACGTACTTTCCGCACGATCCGGCAGTGCCCGATTGGCTGCCGCCAGCCGTCGCGATTCACAGCGGCGATTGGAAATTGATTCGCATCTTCCACGGTGGCGAAAACGCGGAGCACCGGCAAATGCTCTTCAATCTGCGCGATGATCTTGGTGAGAAAAACAATCTCGCGACGAAAGAACCGGAGCGCGTGAAGGAACTTGACGCGCAGATCGAGGCGTTTTTAGTTGATACCAAAGCAGTCGTGCCGATTGCAAACCCAGCGTTTGATCACAAGCAGTATCATCCCGAAGATGAAGGAAAGTCAACGCCGAAAGCAAAGCATCCGGCTGAGAAAAAGCCGAAAGAGGCGGCACCTGCGATCGCGAAAAAAGATGATTCCGATCCGAAGTTGCAGGGTTGGAAAGCGCGAAATTGTGACGCCGATGTGAAGGACGGAATCGTGACGATCAAAGGTAAAAGCGATGCTCCGTTTTTAGGAGTCGCTCCTGGAACCAACGGTCCGGCGACTGTGACGTTCCGCGCAAAATGCTCGGATGGCGGTGAAGGCAAAGTGGAATGGATGCCATCGGCGGCCAACACGGCCAGTGCGAAGTCGCTTGCGTTTACATTGAAGGCCGGGGACTGGCAGGAGATCAAGATCGAGATTCCTGCAACCGGACCGCTGGGAATTCTGCGCATTTATCTGCCCGCGCAAAAGCAACCCGTGTCGGTGGATTGGATTGATTTGAAATCAGCGACCAAGCCGCATCGTTGGGAGTTTTAGACAAGAAGGCTGGGATTTTCCGGCCCCAGAGCACTATGGCCACGGGGTTGCAACGACACCGGTGAGCGATTCTTTCAGGAGTGATGCGAAGTCTTCGTTTTCAAATTCTTTCAGCGCATCCATCGCAAGCTGTTCGGACTCTTCGTCGCGACCGTTCAAATATAAAAGTGCGACGAGAATCGCGATTTCATTGGCGAAACATTTCTCGCCAAACGCGCGCATGTTGATGCCGTATTTCGGATCTTCAGCGAGGTCCTTCTTGTTCCGGTAGCGCTTCAATGACCACTCGTACATCGCTTTCGGATCGATGAATTTGCCACACATCTTCCAGTCGCGGTTACGAATCAACGCGGACTGGGCGATGCGATACAACTGTCGCGCCACGTCCGGTTGGAATTCATCGAGCCACGTGAACAGATCACACGTTCGCGCGGTTTCGTCGAAGAGCTTATTGATCGCTTCGAATTCATGAAACGCATCACGTAAGGTGTCGCCAGAAACGAGGTAGCTGCGAATCGATTTCTCGGCGGAGTTGCGAACTTCAAGCAGTGCGGTTAATGCGGGCGGGTAGTGCTCGGTGAGCGTTTTCCAGTAGGCAATTCCGAACGTCAGGCGGACGCCGTAAATGGATGGCTGCAACCTGAGCGCGTTACGATGAAACCAGATATGCTTGGACAGCGCGAGTTCGTAGCGACCGGCAAGACCATCGTCTTTGGCTTCGTTTAGAATTGTTTGGAGGTCGAGATTTTCGGGAGGCGTCCAGTCCATAAGTGCTTTGCCCAGACGTTTGGAGCTCGTGTTGCGAGAATAAAGAAAATGACGCGCGCGCCAGATGCGCGCGCGTCACGTTTTATGTTTTACTTAGAGGCTTTGGCTTTGGCGATGGCGTCGGCGATCTTCTTTTCGACGATGGCCTTCTTCACAATGACGTAGCCGCCGTTTGCGCCCGGAATCGCACCCTTGACCAACAGGATGTTATTTTCGATATCGATGCGGACGACCTTCAAGCCCTGAATCGTGACCTTCTCGGAGCCCATGTGGCCGGCCATTTTCTTGCCCTTCGGAACACCCTTATTGATGGAGTTCTGACGGCCCAAACCACCGGGCGCGCGATGGCGCTTCGAACAACCGTGCGACGCAGGCATGCCGTGGAAGTTGTGGCGCTTCATGACGCCCTGAAAACCTTTTCCTTTGCTGATTCCGGTCACGTCAACGAAGGTAATTCCTTCGAAAATGTTAGCCTGGATTACATCGCCGATTTTGTCAACGGCTTCGGCGTTCAAGCGGACTTCACGAATGAAGCGCTTGGGACCTGAACCGGCTTTTTCGCAGTGGCCGAGAACGGGCTTCGGCGTATTCTTTTCCTTGGCATCGGCGAAGCCGAGCTGGATCGAGTTGTAGCCGTCGGACTTGAGCGTCTTGACCTGGAGCACTTTGCACGGACCGGCTTCAATCACGGTAACCGGAATGCGTACGCCCTTTTCGCCAAATATCTGAGTCATGCCGATCTTCCGGCCCAAAATCGTTGTTGCTGAGGACATCGTGTGTCTCCCGTGGTTGAGGTCCGCGCCCTTACAAGTGGCAACGGTCCGTGCTTTGGGCGGAGGTTCCAGACCGGCTCACATGCCGATTTGTACGCGCCCTAAATTTGGAGGTAGAATAGTAACGTGTTATAAGGGGGATGCAAGTTACAAATTTAGAAAATTCAAACTGCGCGCGAAGTCCTGCACCGCCTTCTCCAACCCCGCCCCGCCTCTGCTCAACACATCGTTGTGATGCGCAGAGTCAATTGGACTAAATCGCTTCGGCTCATTCGCGGCATTGAAGAGTTTTTCGCCGTGGTGAAACGGAACGACTTCATCGCGTCTGCCATGAATCACCAAGACTGGGCACTTCACGTTTCCAATTTTTCCGATGTTGTTGAATGTATCGAACGGAAGAATGGGCCAGACGGTCAACACGCGAAACGCCGAAACGAATGTGCTCTCCAAAATGAGCCCGCCCACTTTTTTTCGCGACGCAAGATCAACCGATGGCCCGCCACCCACGGACCGGCCCCAGATTAGAATTCGGTCCGGCGATATGTGAAGCGTGTCGGTCAGGTGCGCATACGCAGCATCAATCGCTCGATACACGCCTGCTTCCGAAGGCCGCCCGCTGCTTTTTCCGTAGCCAGGATAATCGTACGCGAGTACCGCGAAACCGAGGTCATGCAGTCGCTTCAAATCACCGTACACTTCTCCGATATCCTCGGCGTTCCCGTGGCTGTACAGAATTGTCTGGCTCGCCGATTCGTTCGGAAGATAAACGGCGGCGATTGGATTTCCGTCGCGGTCCTTCAACGCGATGAGACCCGGCATCGTCGAATAGCTCGGCGCAGGCGGTTGGAAGACGACACCGTTCGAAAAAAAGAGTGCGTACACAAACAGGATCGAGTACGGAAGGACGACGAGATAAAGAGCCAAGCGAATCACGGCGTCGCGCCACTTGAAGTGTTTGTTTTTCGGCCGGACATAGCGCGTTGAAATCGGCATGTTATTCCTTCTTTAACTCACTCAACATCTCCAACAAATTGTTAGTTAAAATCACCGACGTATCTTCCTGAACGACATTCGTTCCAAGCCACGTTTCGTAGCCGCCGAGTTTGTGTTGCTCAGGGGTCGGAAGGTAGCCGTGGCGTCCGTTGGCCAAACCGATCACCATCGTTTGCGGGAATGGGTTGCGCTTTTTGAGGTCGAGACCGGTTTCGCAGAACGTCTCAAACGGGATACAGCAGACAGCCAAATCGCCGATGCGAATCGCCTGGATTTTTACGACGATCTTTTCCTCCGGACGCTCAGCCGCATTGATCGTGCTGCGCGCATAGTTCTGAGCGAGATTAGGCAGTTTGGCGATGGCATCTTTATCCGTAATGGCAACGACGGCTTTTGCAGCAGCGACTTGTTCCGGCGTCGGGCGGCGATACGTCAGCGGGATCTCCCGCTGCAGCATTCCGAGACATACGTCCGGGCGATGCTTCTCGATTTTCCTGTACGCAAACCACGCAGCATCCGCAGCCTTCGCAGCGACGAGGCGAATCTGTTCAAACGGTTCGCGCGGCGGGCGCGTGATTCCGAAGGGAATATTGTTGATGTCGCCCGATGTCCCGTTCGTCATCGCCGCGACGAACTTCTCGTCTGCCCGCAACCGTGAATTCATTAGCCGCGCGAACTCGCCGAAATAATCGGCTGAAATTTGTCCCGGCGGGGTGGCTCCGACATAGTGCAGCGAATAATTTGCGAACAATGCCAGCGGCCGGCGTTTGGCGTCCATTATCGAGATGATCGTGATGTCCGGATCGGTCGGCCCGGCGGGATGGTCGAGCACGTCCGGAGTTGTGCCCGGATTCATCTTCACCGTGTCCAACGCGCCGTACGGATTCAACGGCATTTTGCCGGGCTTGAGATACCAGCGCCGATTGAACACCTCTTCAGGCAGCGGATGCGTCGCGGTTCCGAACGACGCCGGTTGCAGCGCTGCATGGGCGCGGACGATGGCCTCAGCGACGCCGTCCACGAAGACTTTGCGATACGCAATGGCCGGCGCAGCGCCCTTCGCCGTCAACGGTGGTCCGGAGTGAGTGTGCGTGGAACTGACGAGTATTTTGTCCGCAGGGATTCCCGTCGACTTGGACGCACTGGCTTTGGCTTCATCGAGCACGTCCGGCCCCGCGCCAAGGTTGTCCACGAGAACCATCGCGAGAGTCGTCTTGCCATCGCTTAACACCATCGCCCGGGCAAAGAGCGGATCGTGAACGCTCTCGGCCATGTTCGCAGCGAACCCGCCGGGCATATTCAGCGGAAATTCTTTCGGCGAAATATCAACAGCCGACGCACCCGCACGAAGAGTGGGCACGTCGGCGGAAGAGAGAAACGTGGCGTAAAGAACAAGGATCAGTGTTGAAACTATGCGATGCGTTTTCATGTCAATTCGTACACCGCGCCTTGGAGGATGATTGGGCTGCGGTCGATATTTTGTTTGGAGCGATTGCTATGGTTTGTCTATGAAATTATAGGATTTCGAATTTACGAATGAGGCCTTACAACTGCTCTGCTTTCACCTCAATCTCGAATTCGTCATCCAATCCATGCACGGACCACAAGATCGCGTCCACAAATACGGCGACATCATCGCCGAATTGGGAGGTGTGCGTGAGGGTTGCGGAGAGGCCTTTGTCCCAGGCAATCACGGCGCAATCGGGAAGGAGATCGACGCCTTGCTGGGACAGAAAATAGAGTGGTTCATCTTCTCCGGTGTAGCCGAAATTGATCGTGTTCGAGACGACTTGAACCCACGCGCTATCGTTTCCGGCAGTTTCGAAGGTCAGGCACAGATCGCTTGCGCCTTCTTCGTTGGCTTGCTGCGCTGCGAAGAGTTTTTGCAGCGGTTGGGTCATTGTGGAAATGGCGATTGCGCTCAATTTATAATCTCCGGAATCGTGATTCTTTCGTGATTCTTTCGTTATTCCCACTCAATCGTCGCAGGTGGCTTTTGACTAATATCATACACCACGCGATTGATGCCTGGGACTTCGTTGACGATGCGGCTGGAGATTTTGGCGAGCACCTCGTATGGCAGCTTCGCCCAATCGGCGGTCATGCCGTCGGTGGATTCGACCGCTCGCAGGCAGATGACTTCGCCGTACGCGCGTTCGTCGCCGAGGACGCCGACGCTGCGGACTGGCAGCAGCACCGCGAATGCTTGCCACACTTTGATGCCAGCGGCTTCGATTTCTTCCTGCACGATTTCGTCGGCGTCTTGAACGAGCTGAATACGCGATGAATCGACCGGGCCGAGGATTCGCACGGCGAGTCCCGGTCCTGGGAACGGTTGACGCCAGACGATTTCGTCCGGAACGCCGAGTTCTTTTCCGATCTGGCGGACTTCATCTTTGAAGAGCGCGCGGAAGGGTTCGAGCAGTTCAAGCGCCAAATCGTCAGGCAATCCACCGACGTTATGGTGGCTCTTGATGACAGCAGTCGGACCGCCGTGTGCGGAGACGGATTCGATCACGTCGGGATACAGCGTACCTTGTGCCAGGAATTTCGCGCCTTTGACTTCACGCGATTTCGCTTCGAAAACACGCACGAATTCGCGACCGATGATCTTGCGTTTCTGCTCGGGATCGGTGACGTTTTTCAACGCGTTGAGAAACTGGTCGGTCGCATCGACACACCACAGCGGAATTTTGAAGTGGCCTTTAAAGGTGGTCTCGACGCGTTTGCCCTCGCTCTTCCGGCACAAGCCGTTGTCGACAAAAATACACTGCAATTTGTCGCCGATGGCTTGATGAATCAGCACGGCAGCGACGGACGAATCGACGCCGCCACTCAAGCCGAGAATCACTTTCTCATTGCCGACACGCTGGCGGATGCTCTCGATCTGCTGGCCGATAAAATCGGTCATGTGCCAGTCGCCAGCGCATCCGGCGATCTGATACAGGAAGTTGCGCAGCACTTGACGACCCTTGGGCGTGTGCGTGACTTCGGGGTGAAATTGGACGCCGTAAATTTTGCGCGCAGGATCGCCGATGGCGGCGAGCGGGCAGCTGGGCG
The DNA here is from genome assembly GCA_037129555.1 of Planctomycetota bacterium. Lineage (GTDB taxonomy): Bacteria > Planctomycetota > SZUA-567 > H5-PLA8 > H5-PLA8 > JANXLS01. Next base: position 14,505 of record JBAXUS010000007.1, on the reverse strand, counting down.
TGCTGGCGAGAATCTGGAATCCCGGCGGCGGTGCGGTCAGTGCATCGCCGTGGCTCATCCAGACGTCAGTGCGGTTGCCGACGCCTTCAAACAAACCGCGTTCATCGAGGACGTCAATTACAGCGCTGCCGTATTCGCGGCGCTGCTGCTTTTCGACAGTCCCACCGAGATTGAACGCGGTGATCTGGACGCCGTAGCAAATGCCGAGAATCGGGATGCCGAGCGTGAAAATTTCAGGCTCGATGCGCGGCGCTTTGTCTGCGTACACAGACGCAGGGCCACCCGAGAAGATGATCGCTTTGGGCCGCTCCGCCTTCGCAGCTTCAAGCGCCCGGTGGAACGGGACGATCTTCGAAAAAACGTGAGCCTCTCGGACGCGCCGCGCAATCAATTGCGCGTACTGAGCTCCGAAGTCGACGACAAAAACAGTTTCGTGCATTGCGTAAATGTTCCTGCGAATGGGAAACGGGACAATCTAATGGAAGAAATCTAAGACGCAACCAAATTGGTTACGTCTACAACGTCCGAGATTAAAAATCTCAAAAAACAAAACACTTTTAATCGTACTTTTCATCTTCGAGCCGATAGTTCGGGGCTTCGGTCGTGATGTGAATATCATGCGGATGGCTCTCGCGCAATCCTGCAGACGTCTGCCGAATGAAGCGAGCGTTCTTCGGTAGATCTTCCATCGTGTGCGCGCCGAGGTATCCCATCCCTGCACGAAGGCCTCCGACGAGTTGATACAGGAACGCGTTCAGCGGTCCGGTGTATGCCACGCGTCCTTCGATGCCTTCTGGAACGAGCTTTTCGGGAGCTGCGCCGTCCTGGCCGTAGCGGTTTGCGCCGCCCGCGACCATCGCGCCGATCGATCCCATGCCGCGATAGGCTTTGAATTGCCGCCCCTTATAGAGCACCACTTGGCCCGGCGATTCATCGGTCCCGGCGAACAAGCTGCCAATCATCACAGCGCTCGCGCCCACTGCCAATGCTTTCACAATGTCGCCCGAGTACTTGATTCCGCCGTCGGAAATCAAGCGACAGTTCGTGCCCTTCAGTCCTTCAAGCGCTTCAAGAATCGCCGTGATCTGCGGAACACCGACGCCCGAAACGATGCGTGTTGTACAGATCGAGCCTGGTCCGACGCCGGCTTTGACTGCGTCTGCACCCGCGTCTGCGAGCGCTCTCGCGCCGTCAGCCGTGGCGATATTTCCTGCAATGACTTCTGTGTTCGGAAAGTGCTTCTTGATCCACTTTACGGTTTCAATCACGCGTGTTGAATGCCCGTGCGCGGTGTCGGCGACCAGCACGTCCGCACCCGCTTTGATCAGCATTTCGATTCGCGCTTCATCATGCGTCCCGACCGCCGCTCCCACGCGCAAGCGACCGCGGTCATCGCGGCAGGCGTGCGGGTAGCGCAATGTTTTGTCAATGTCCTTGATCGTGATCAGTCCGGCGAGCATCCCGGCGTCATCGACCAACAAGAGCTTCTCGACTTTGTTCTTGTGTAGAATCAACTGCGCTTCTTCAAGGCTCGTGCTCGGCTTAGCGGTGACAAGATTCGTTGTCATCACCTCCTTGATTCGCGCGACGTTGTTGACTTGAAAACGCAGGTCGCGCTTGGTCAAAATCCCGACGACTTTGCCGTGCTTGCGTGCCACCCCTGGAGCGTCCGCCGGATCGTGCTCGACGATCGGAATACCGGAAATGTTCTGGCTGGCCATCAACGTTTTGGCTTCAGCGATGGTGTGCTCAGGCGTCAGCGTCAACGGACCGGTGATAATACCCGACGCGCTGCGCTTGACCTTGACGACTTCGCGCGCTTGGTCTTCTGGTTTCAAATTGCGATGGATGACACCCAGCCCGCCTTCTTGAGCGATGGCGATCGCCAAGCGGCTTTCGGTGACAGTATCCATCGCCGACGACAGGATCGGAATGTGCAGACGGATTTTGGATGTGAGTTGAGAAGACGTGTTGACTTCCGCAGGAATCACATCGCTTTTCGCAGGCAGCAGCAGCACGTCGTCAAACGTGATCCCAGCCCCCACAAATCGTGCGTCCCGCTCGTAAGCGCTACCCTTCGCGCCATCATTGCTCATAAAAGTTTGCTCCAACTAAGTTTCGGTTTCGAATTTCGGGTTTCCGGTTTCGAGTCAATAACGCCGTCAACTCGAAACCGGAAACCCGAAACCCGAACCGTTCAGCCTCAGTCGTGCATCAACAATCGCTTCCATAGTACCTTTTTATCGAGCGAATCGCCGGTGTCAAGGCGAGCCATTTAAATTCATGGGGTGTGTTTCAAGCCAGGAGACACACATGTGCTCGAAATCAGTGTTTAATCTTTTATTGCGTTTGGCCGAAAATCGTTGTACAAATCGTTCGATTCAGCGTCTATACAACGAGTTGTTTCTGGATTGCAACGCGTTCGAGTTTTATTGACTCGACACCCGTGAATCGTTCGTTTTTATCACGCGTTATCATTTATTCATCGACGCAGAGGTAGCACATGGCCGACTACAGAGCGGGGTTGGAATTCAATCCTCTCGATTATCCTCAAAGCCTGATCCTGCCCAAGCGCATGGGTTCGACTGCCAGTCACGAGCATATTCCGTTTATCAAACTATTGGTTCATTTGCTCCGTCCGAAAATGTTGGTCGAGTTGGGCGTCTATAAGGGCGATTCGTATCTGTCGATTTGCGAGGCGGTCGCGGCGCTGGGCATGAAGATCGCGTGTCATGGAATTGACACGTGGAAGGGTGACAATCAGACGGGCTTGTACGACGCGTCGGTGCTGGCGAATTTGCGTGCGCAACATGACGCGCTGTACGGCCATTTTTCGCAATTGGTCGAAAGCAAATTCGACGAAGCGGCGGCGCATTTTTCAGAAGGCAGCATCGAGTTGCTGCACATCGATGGACAGCCCAATTACGAAGCTGTCTGCCACGATTGGGAAGCGTTCCGACCGAAGATGAGCCGCAATGGTGTCGTGCTGTTTCATTTCACGAACCGGCGCGATGGGAATTATGGCGTTTGGAAATTGTGGGAGCAGCTGCGTTCGACGTATCGGCATTTTGAATTCTTGCATGGCCACGGGCTTGGAGTGCTGGTGTTGAGTCCCGGCATTTCGGAAGCGTTGAATGTTTTTCTGACGATGGCCGAAAAGAATCCGGGTCTCATGCGCAGTTATTTCTTCGCGCTTGGAAACCGGGTGTCGTTGCATGCGAAAGCTGGCGCGGAATTGGTCGCGATTCAGGCGCTCGAAGCAAAAGTACAGTCATTTGATGAGAAGGAAAAAGCGGGCAGAGATGAACGCACCGCATTGCAACAGGCGCTCGAAATGCGTGCGGTAGACATCGATAATCTAAAGCGGTCGCACGGCGATGACGTCGCTCGACTGGAGCGGTTGAGCCAAGCTCGCGCGGACGAAATCGAGACGCTGAAACGGGTGCATGCCGGTGAGAGTGCGCGGCTTGAAGCGGTCGTATTGGCTCGCTCGGCCGAGGTTGAAAAGCTGACAGAATTGATCCGCTTGCGTTCGGATGAAGTCGAAACATTGCAGCGCAACAACCGCTCGCAGCAGACTGAAATCAAGAGTCTCAAAGCTCAAATTCAAGCGCTTGGTGAGAGTGCTGAAAAATTAAATGCGTTGAGCCAATCACGCGCGGATGACGTTGTGAAGCTGGAGCAACTCGCTCGGACACGCGCGGAAGAAATTATGACGTTGAAGCAGAACGTCGCGGCGCATGTGGATGAAATTGATGCGTTGAATCGGCTGTGCCAATCTCATGTGGACGACAACGCCGCGTTGACTCAGGCGAGTGAAGCGCGAGTGAAAATGGTTTCAACGCTTGAAGCTGCGGCGCGGGATCACGTGGAGAACGTTGGGAAACTGACGCGCCAATGTCGTACGCATGAAGAAGAGATTGCTCGTCTGACGAAGCTACATCAAGCGCGATCCGAGGACGTCGAAAAGCTCGAAGCAGCCCGGCGCAAACATGCTGAAGAATTAGACGAACGCGAACGTGCGGTCCGAGCAAAAGCAGACGAGGCCGAGAAGCAGGCTCGCCTACATGCGGATGCTCTCGCAACGATGCAGCGCGAACATGCGAATTCTGTGGCAGCTCTGGAACGGTTACGCGCGGATGATGCGGCTAAACATGAGCGCGTCACTACGAAGGTTAATGAATGTGAAGACGCGTTGCGGCGGCGTGATGTAGACGCGCTGGCTCAAGGAGAAAAACTCGCGGCGTTGCAAACTGAATTTGAAAAAATGAAGACCGCGAAGGCACAGGTGGAGAGTGATCCGAGTTTTAAAATCGGGCGGACGATTTTAGCGCCGTTCCGATTTTTCTCGCAAAAAACGAACTCGCCGAAGCCGCTACCTCGGCCACGAGAGTAGATGTCAGCAACACACTTCAGTGTTGAATCTGCGAGTGTTAGGCCGGACGCAATAAGCTTGCTTCCGTCGGGTATTTTCGTACAGTATTGATCGACGACATGTCATGTGTGAACCATTTTTAAAGAGGAGTCCGAAACATGCCTTACCCCGAAGCACTCGTAGCCCCCATGCGCGCGGAATTGACGTCCGCCGGTGTCAAAGAATTGAAGACCGCAACTGAAGTTGATACGTTCATGGCTGACAAGACCGGCACGTCGATGATCATCGTGAACTCCGTGTGCGGATGCGCCGCCGGTGGAGCGCGCCCGGGTGTGAAGTTGTCGCTGCAGAACGGCAAGAAGCCGGCGCGCGTTGCCACAGTGTTCGCTGGACAAGACACCGAAGCCGTCGCCAAAGCGCGTTCGTATTTTGCTGACATTCCGCCGAGCAGCCCGTGCGTTGCGGTGTTCAAAGACGGCGAGCTCGTGCACTTCACGCCTCGCCACATGATCGAAGGCCGCGACCCGCGCACGATTGCTGCGGAGTTGGTCAAGGCATTCGACGAGAACTGCTAATATAGAATTCGCTTTCCGGAGCCGCACACGTCAGTAAGCGGCTCTGGACATTCTTTAAACAAAGGAATCATCATGGGTACGTTTCACGATAACAAAAGCGCGTTGCATGGCATCACGGTCGTCGTCGATACGAAGGGGCCGAAAGTGTATGTGGGCCGCTGCGACGATGAAGATCAGGAGAAGGTGATTCTCGTTGACGCCGACATTCATGAAGACGGCGCGAACGGGAAGACCAAAGCGGATTATGTCAAGCGCGCGGCGAAATTCGGCGTGTGGAAAAAGTACGATCATTTGGTGATTCCGCGCGCGGATGTTTTGTCGATCACGCGCTTGGGCGATGTGCACGAAATCACCGTGAAAGCTGAAGCGGCCAAACCGGCTCCAGCCCCTGTGGTTGAAGCCCCTGTGTCGAAAGCGGCGGCGGTGAATGGCGACAAGCCCATCGTTGCGCTTTCGGAAGGCGCTCAAGTTGAAGTCAAGCGGTTGATCGTTGAACAGGGTGACAAACCGGGCGTCGGATTGCGGCTGGGCGTCAAAGGTGGCGGCTGTTCGGGCTTCTCGTATAAACTCGAATTCGATGCAAAAAAAGACGGCGATTTGGTCGTGCCATACGAGCTATTCAACGTGTACCTCGACCGCAAGAGCACGGTGTATTTGCGCGGTATCACGCTGGATTTCCAACAGGGACTTTCCGGAAAAGGCTTCGTCTTTAATAATCCAAACGCGACGAACACGTGCGGGTGTGGGGAGAGTTTTTCGGTCTAAATTCTCATGACGACTTCCATCACGCCCGCCACCGTCAAATCCGCCCGTGAACATGGCTACATTTCCAATCTGCGCGGCAGTCATTCAGCCGCGTTAATCGGCGCGATCAAAGTCAGTGGCGCGGATGCGGTGTCGTTTCTCAACAGCCAACTCACGAACGATGTTAAAGCGCTACAACCGGGTGGCGGAAATATGAGCGCGCGGGTGACGCGAACCGGAACACTCGTCAATTATTTTTCAGTTCATCGCTTGCCCGGCGAGCCTGTGACGTTTTTGCTACTGTTGGATGGTCTTGCGGAACAGGGACTCGCTTCGTTGTTGAGTGATCTGGGAAAATTTGCAGTCGTTGAAGACGTGGTGCTGGAAGACGTTTCAGAACAATACGATTGGCTGGCGATTCAGGGACCGAACGCGGCTCAAGCGTGTGAAGCGGTGTTCGGGCCGGTGGCCGACGGCGCGTGGCGCGATGTGAGCGAGTTTGGTGTGCGCGATTTGGAACGCGGTCCACCCGTCGGATCGTTTGTGATCGTGCGGTCACTGAGCGGCGATCCCGGTTATATCATCGCTGTTCCGCACGAAGCGGAAACGATGGACGAGATTCAAGAACGGTTCAGTTCAAGCGAATTGGGTCAATCATTCGTACGACTCGACACCTTCACCGATGGCGACCAGGTCATCGACGCGTTACGAATTGAAGCCGGAGTTGTGCGCGTCGGAATCGATGCCGACGAAGGCAAACTCGTCCTTCCTGAAACAGGAATGGAACAGCATGTCGTCAGCTATTCCAAAGGCTGCTATCTCGGCCAAGAAGTGATCGCGCGGATTCGCACGTATGGGTCGGTGCCGTTTGTGTTGCGCGGATTGGTGTTTCAAAACAGCTCGGATGTGCTCGCGAAATTGCCCGGAATGAATGCGGAGTTGGTACTCGAAAATGGGACCAAAATCGGACGCATCGCATCGCGGACTTTTTCTCCCGTGTTCGACGCTCCAATTGCGTTTGCCTATCTTGACCGCGCGCATCGGACGCCTGGAACGAAATTAAAGATCCGCGCAAACGACGAGTCGTTGTTAGATGCAGAGGTGCGGTTGCTGCCATTTTATCGTGCGGCAGACACGGCGTCGCGCGTGGCGTTTTTGCATGACCGGGCAATACGGTTGTTTGCTGCAGGTGATGATACGAAAGCTCAGGAGTTGCTCGAAGAAGCGTTGCGGCTCGACCCTTCTTTTGCGGACGGATACGAAGCGTTGGGCGTGTTACTGGGTCGGACGGGGAAATTCACCGAGGCGATTGACATCTTCAAGCGCCTCGAAGAAGTGGCTCCGAACGAGCCGATGGTGCACACGAATCTGTCGCTGTTTTACATGAAGCTGGGCGACAAAGTCGCGGCGGAAGACGAGAAGGCGAAGGGGATCATCAAGCAGTTCGGGCGATTTGCCGGGGCAAAGAAAGCTGAGCAAGTCGCCGCCGAAGAGACCGCGAAAAAGCGCGCGGACGCGGAGCGCAAACGCGCGATGTTCGAGGAAGTGCTTGAGATTGACGCTGACGATCCTATGGCCTTGTTCGGACTCGGCAACGCGCTGTCCACGTTGGGCGATTGGGAAGGCGCGGAACGCGTGTTGTCGAAATCGTGCGCGGTCCAGACGGACAATTCAGCGGCGTATCTTGCCCGTGGAAAAGCGCTCGAAATGTTGGGACGTGAGGCGGACGCGGTCAACGTGTATCGCGCCGGAATGGCGGTGGCATCCAAAAAAGGCGATCTCATGCCGTTGCGCGAAATGGAACGTCGTGTTTTATTGTTGGGATCGTAGCTACTTCGGTTCGTAATGCTTCTCTATGATCTCAACGAAATCCCAGAAATTTTGGATGACGTGCGCAGGTGGCGTCGCGCCCGGACGTTCGTGGTAGCGGCCTGAACGGCGGTTCAAAACGGTAATCCAACCCGATGTGTTTGCGGGATCAATGTCGCGGTCGGGGCGGTCGCCGACGTGCATGCAGTGCTTGGCTTCCGCGCCGAATAATTCGCCAGCCTGCTTGTAGAATTTCGGCGACGATTTGCTGATCCCTATTTGGTCGCTGAAGAAAATCGCGCGCTTGTGGACGTAAGGGAGAATGCGCAGTCGCACCACTTTTTCAGCCTGCTTCACGGTCCGCCCCTGCGTAATCACGCCGAGTGCATAGCCCATTGAATGCAGTTTTTTGAACGCTTCCACACCGTCTTCGTACGGGCGGAAACTTTCGTGAATTGTGTCGTGATACGCGGCCACGCCGATGGCCACGAGAATCGCCGGATTGATTCCGTTGCGCGCCTTCAATGGAATGCGTTCGAGCAGGCGGTCGAAATGATGTTCGTCGTTGGAGGTGAATTCGGCGACGACTTCATCGAGTTCGGTGACGAGATCTTTGAACGGGAAATCGAGACCAGCACTGATCATGGCTTTAAGCGCATTGTCGCGCGCCGTCCGCGCGAAGTCGGTGCTGGCGTAGAGCGTGTCGTCGATGTCGAACGTGATCAGGCTGAGGGGGTGTTTGGAGGACATGCAAGTTTCCGAGGTGCGGGTGCATGAAGAAAGTAAGGACGATTACAGCTGCTTGCTAAACTCATCAATTGATTTGGCTTTGGCGGCATATTTTAGCAACGACCGAAGATGATCGGTGTCAGAGATTTTATTGATCTTTCCAGACACGTAGCTTGAAATAGTCCCGAAGCTTTCAGTCAAGAAATCGAGAATCGAATAACGGAGCGATTGAAGCTCGCCTTTTTTAATTCCCTTTTCTATCCCCTTTTCTATCCCCTTCTCTATCCCCTTCTCAAAGCCGATGCGTTCAACTGCATTCATGAATGGCATTTTGTATTCCTCCTCTAACTTGCGGACATGCCCTAAAAACAGCGCCTCTTGATTATCCGGCAGACGCATCACCCAGTCAACAAAATTGAATAAACCTCGAATGCGAGCGCGTGTGAAGCCCTGCCTCAACATGCTGCGCATGATTTCCACTTTTGCGTCGGTGCGAAGATCGTAGTCCCCTTTGGTCTCCTGCGTTTTCAGATGTGCGAGGACCAGCAGGGCAAACGGATTTCGGCTGCGTTCCAATTTCCGACGTTGCGATGGTGTACGAAAATCATTGAGTTTGACGATGGGAAATTTCATCGACAGGTGAAAGCCGCACAGCGCGTGGTCAAATGAGTCTGGACGCCATTTACGACTTTCGTCCGTCAGTACGGCGAGACTCACAACGCGGAGTTGGTATTTGTCATACGCGCGGTAATTGTACGCGTACATTCTTTTCGGGAAGTTCTCGTCTCGTATGCCTTGAACTTCGATATGAATCAAGAGGCGTAATTCTTCGCCGGTTTTCAGAATGACTTTGACGAGCGTATCGGCGTGGGTACGACCGGATTCGGCATCGTGGGCGATCGTTTGGAATTCTTTGTCGAGGAATTCGGGATCGAAATGCCAGTCGATGACTGTGTGAATTCTTGGGAACAGGAGTTGAAGAAACTCACGAAAAAAAGTATGGAGTGCTTCTTTCCATGGGCTGTCGAAGTCGTCAGGTTCGGAGGAGTCCATGGCTATGATTCCAACGGATCAAGTGCGCGAAACTCACTCCATATTAAATAATGGAGTGAGTTTGAGGAGAAATAGGACGGCCAAAGCTGGCCGTCCTATTCGCGTTTACTTCTTCAACACCGCTTTGGCCTTCGCCGCAACGTTCTCCGCCGTGAAGCCGAACTTCTTGTACAGCAGTTCGTACGGAGCCGATGCGCCGAAGCTTTCCATGCACTGTGTTGCGCCGTCCATGCCGACGTATTTGTACCACGGCATCGGATGCCCGGCTTCAACCGCGACTCGCGCTCGGACGTCGCAGGGCAGGATTTCCTTGCGGTAGCTTTCGGGTTGCTTATCGAAAAGTTCCATCGAGGGCATCGAGACGACGCGGGCTTTGATGCCTTCTTTTTCGAGCAACTCGGCGGCGGCGACGCAGAATTGAACTTCAGAGCCGGTGCCGATGAGGATCACGTCGGGCTTGACACTCGCGCTCCCGACGAGGATGTAGCCGCCTTTTTCAAGGTTGCTGGCCGCCGGGTATACGCTGCGATCGTAGACGGGCAGGTTCTGGCGCGTCAATGCGATGACTGTCGGGCCGCTGCGGTGTTCGATGGCGAACTTCCATGCGGCTGCAGTTTCAGTTGCGTCGGCGGGACGGAGAACGGTCAGACCGTAGATCGAGCGAAGTGCTGCGAGTTGTTCGATCGACTGATGAGTCGGGCCGTCTTCGCCGAGGCCGATCGAATCGTGTGTGAAGACAAAGATCGATTGAACGCCCATGAATGCGGCGAGGCGGATCGCTGGCTTGCTGTAATCGCTGAAAATCAAGAATGTCGCGCCGTAGGGAATCAGCGCTTTGCTCAAGGCGATGCCGTTCATCGCACTGCTCATGCCGTGTTCGCGGACGCCGAAATGCAAGTTGCGTCCGGCATACGTTCCACCGTCCATGTCGTGGTGGCTGTTGCGTTCATTGAGCGGGCTTTGGAAATCGCCGAGGCCCTTCATGTAGGTGGACGTGGACGGCGCGAGATCGGCGCTGCCGCCAATCAGCATCGGGAGTTTCGGTCCGATGGCGTTGAGGACTTTCAATTGAGCCGAGCGGGTGCTGACGGATTTTTCGCCCACGAATGTCGGAAGCGCATCGGTCCAACCTTCTGGCAATTTTCCGGCGATCCAATCTTTGAACTGCTTCGCGAGTTCCGGATGCGCGGCTTCGTAAGCTGCGAATTGTGTGTTCCATTCAGATTCGAGTTTTGCACCGGCGAACGTCTGTTCGTGGAATTTTATTTTCGCTTCGTCGGCAACGTAGAAGCTTTTCTCGGGATCGAAGCCGTAGGCTTTTTTCGTGAGCTTCACTTCTTCAACGCCGAGCGGCGCGCCGTGGACGTCGTGGGTGTCGACTTTGTTCGGCGAGCCGAATCCGATGGTGGTGCGAACGTTGATGATGTGCGGCTTATTTTTAATCGTCTTGGCGATCTCAATGGCTTTGTTGATCGCGTCGAAATCATTACCGTCGGCGACGGTCTGGACGTGCCAGCCGTAGGATTCGTAGCGCTTGGCGCGGTCTTCGGTGAAAGCGACGGTCGTGTGACCTTCGATGGAAATGTGATTGTCGTCGTATAGATAAATGATGTTGTCGAGCTTCAAATGGCCAGCGAGCGAGGAGGCTTCGGCGGTGACGCCTTCCATCAAATCGCCGTCGGAGACGATGCCGAAAATCGTGTAGTCAACGATGTCGTGACCGGGGCGATTGAAGTAGGCGGCGAGATATTTCTGCGCCATCGCCATGCCGACGCCGTTGGCGAGTCCCTGGCCGAGCGGGCCGGTGGTGGTTTCGACGCCGTCGGTGTGGCCGTATTCGCTGTGGCCGGCACATTTGCTGCCGAGCTGGCGGAAGTTCATCAAGTCGCTAAGCGCGACGTCGTAACCGGTGACATGCAGGAGGCTATAGAGGAGCATGCAGCCGTGGCCGGGCGAGAGAATGAAGCGGTCGCGGTTGGCCCAATTGGAGTTGGCCGGATTGTGGCGCAAGTGGCGAGACCAAATCGCGTGGGCCATCGGAGCTTGGCCCATCGGCGCACCGGGATGTCCGGAGTTTGCTTTTTGAACGCCGTCAATCGAGAGACAGCGGAGAGTGTCGATACAGAGTTGGTCAACAGCTTTTGGATCCATGCGTGTGAGGCTCCTAAAGTAAATGGAGTTTGCGTTCTGGTTGCGTCCAATTGGGATACAAACCACGGGCAAGCATCTTATCCAAGTTGTATGAATTGTCTGTCGAAATCCGGAAAAAATATCCGGATACAATGGCGGTGCGGTTATGCGTTGAATGGGGTGTTTCAATCGGAGACGCTAGAATTAACGAACCGTTATTGAGATAGGCGCGACACGGCGGCAGGTGTGCCGTCGTTCCTGAATGAAAAAAATTTAAAAGGGGCGTTACTCGAAAGCGGTGGGTGGTGTTATACATTCAGAATCTATTGACGTGAAAAGAATGTGGGCTGGAGTGACGAATGAGCGGACAAACACCGGTTGAATTTCGAATGCTGTTCCCGCTTGCGCCGGTCTTTGCGATCATGGCGATTTCGTTGATCGACATTCCTCAATTGGCGAGCGGGGCCGGACGGGAACCAGCGAGCAAAGCGGCGTGTTGCACGAGCATGCCTTCGGGCGCGGCGTGCTGTCAGAAATTGCCGTCGCGGTTGCTGGCGCTGCCGAAGTACAGTGTAAAATTCGCCGGGATCAGCCGGGGTGCTGTGGACTATGATGCGGGGCATTTTATTGTGGTCATGCGCTGCACGTTTGACGATTTAAGTCCTGAGCAGTCGGTCGTGGGTATGAGTGAAATGGGACAGATTGAACATGCTCAAACGGATGTTGGGACGGTTGTCGAAGGCGGTTCAGGATTTGGCGCATTGAGCCGCGATGTTCAAGATTTCAAAAAGGCGTCATTTCAGTTGCATGCCAGTGTGCCGATTGCGACGAAATCGTTCAGCACGGTGAAGGGCGCGATCACGGTGTTGCGAGCGAGTGATCGTGGCGCGTTGGTTTGGCGCGAGCCGTTTGGTTCGGAAGTGGGGCTAACGAAACGGATGGGCGAGTTTGAGATCACGCTGTCGAAATGCGAGATTGTGAATGACCTCCTCACTGCTGAATGGGCTTGTAAAATGCCTTTGGACTCGGCAGGCAAACCGGGAAATTGGGCGCAGCGGCAATTGAAGATTGGATTGATGGCGGCGGATCAGACTGAAATTGTGGCTGAGTCTTCGAAGCAAACCGCGACGGCAATTCGGCGTGTGTTTATGTTGAATAAGAAATTTCCAAAAGCGCTGGAGATGTCGTTTGCGACGGTTCTGAAATTGGAGAACCTGCACTTCGAACTTCCCGGCATGATGCTGGATGGCTCGCCATTGAAGAAAATGGAAGGAACGCGCGGACAGGATTTTTAACGCGACGTCATGCTCATCCCAGAACGACACATTGGAACCTCTTTGAATTCATGAGCGATCAAACGGCGGATGTGCCGAGTTCATTTTTACATTATGCGATGTATCGCGCGATTGGGCGGCTGACGACGTTGCTGCCATTAGAAGCGCAGTATGCGATCGCTCGGATGGCATCGGACGCTTATTTTAAATTTGACCGCAATGCGCGCGAAAGTGTGTGCGCGAATATGGAAGCCGTGCTAGGACCGGGTGTGGCGGCATTCGAAATTCGTGAAGCAGCGCGCAGCGTTTTTCAATCGTTCGGGCGGTACATCACAGAGTTCTTTGCGTTCCACCATTTTTCGGGACAGTACATTGATCGGCATGTGATGATTCAAGGGCGCGAGCATGTGGACGCGGCGTTGAAAGCCGGTCGCGGGGCGCTGTTTTGTTCGGGGCATTATTCGAATTGGGAGTTGGGTCCGGCGGCGGTCGCGCAGATGGGGTATCGCGTGTTGGCGGTTGTGCAGATGCACGCGGACCCGCGGATCAATGCTTTATTTGTGAAGCAGCGGGCGCAGCGCGGAGTCGAGGTCGTGCATAGTCGCGACGGCGCGCTTCGGGCGATGAAAGCACTGAAGAGCAACCGCACGGTTGCGATGCTGGGCGACCGGGCCACGGGCGGGCCGACGGTGGATGTTCAATGGTTTGGTCGGACGATTCAGTTGCCCCAAGGCCCGTGGCGGATCGCCTTGAAAACGGGTGCGGCTCTGCTCCCCACATTTGTCGCGCGGCGTCCAGACCAAAGCTACTTCATGGAAATTTGCGCACCGATCAGCGTTCCGTTGTATAATAACGTTCAAGGCGACTGCGCCGCGATGGCTCAAGCGTGGGCGGCGCGCTGGGAACAGCAAGTTCGACGTGATCCCACTCAATGGGAAGTTTTTTATCCGCTGTGGACTCGGTGAACGAGTGGCCGGACCGTGAGAGGCTCGAGTTTTATCATGACCGGCGACATGCACCCGCGCGCGGATATCTGCGCGATCATTCCATGTTACAACGAAGGGCGCACGATTCGGCAGATCGTCCTCGACGTCCGCGAAAAACTCGCGACAGTTCTGGTCGTGGACGACGGCTCAACCGACGCGACGATTCGAGAAGCTGAAGCGGCGGGCGCGGTGGTGTTGAAACAGCCGCGAAACATGGGCAAAGGCGCTGCGCTGAAAGCGGGTTTCGCGTGGGCGGCTGAACATGGTTTCCAAGCAGCGTTGACACTCGATGGAGACGGCCAGCATGCCGTGGATGAAATCCCTCTTTTCGTGAACGCGTTTGATGCCCAGCGCTGCGACATTGTCGTCGGGAATCGCATGACCGATTTGTCGTCTATGCCACGTATCCGGCGCTGGACCAATCGATTTACATCGTGGGCGATCAGTCGGATGGCCGGGCAAAAGATTTGGGATTCACAATGCGGCTATCGATTGATTTCGATTCGCTTGTGGAAGGACGTTCGGTTGGAAACGATGCGATTTGAAATGGAGTCCGAGATTCTGATTCGCGCATGCCGAACCGGCGCGAAGTTGGCGCAGGTCACGGTCAAGACGATTTATTTCAAGGCTGGTGAAAGTAAGATTAATCCGGTCACCGACACGATCCGCTTCCTGCGGTTGTTGTGGCGGTGCAGGAAAGCGGCGTAAAAAAGTTTCGGGTTTCTGGTTTCGGGTTATTAACGCGAAACTCGAAACCCGGAAGACGAAACGATCCGTTATACCGATCTCAATTAGAAACCGCCGACTCAATCCACGGGAAGCAACATAAG
>JBAXUS010000069.1:0-29157 GCA_037129555.1 Planctomycetota bacterium | reverse complement strand
CCCCCGGCCCCTCTCCCCCAAGGGGAGAGGGGGGAACAGCAACTTCGCGCTGAGGATAGGTGGATTTTGTCGCGGTTGAATGCGACGATTCAGGCGCAGACGCAGGCGCTTGAGGCGTTTGAGTTGAGCAAGGCGACGAATGCGCTGTACGACTTTTTCTGGAATGAATTCTGCGCGTGGTACATCGAATTGGCGAAGCCGCGAATGGCTCCGGGCGCGGACGCGGCGGATAGTCGGGCGGCGTCGGCGGTGTTGCTGCATGTGCTGGATCGGTCGTTGCGGTTGTTGCATCCGTTCTGTCCGTTTGTGAGTGAAGCGCTGTGGACGGAGTTGAACAAGCGCGCAAAACCTGCGGACCGGCATTTGGGCGCTGAATACAATGCGGCGTCGATGCGTCAGAACGATGAGATGCTGGCGGTGGCGGCGTGGCCGAAGGCGGATGAGAAGCGGATTGATGCGGCGGTTGATGCGCAGTTCGCGAGCTTGTTTGACGCGGTCGTGGCGGTGCGCGCGGTGCGGCAGGAGTTGATTGACAATTCGCCAAAGGAACGGAAGAAGGATGTGTCGGCTGCGTTGGCTGGGAAGTTGAATGTGGCGATTCGCATGGGCAGTGATGAGTTGGCTGTGGCGTTGAAGGCCCAGAGCCACATCATCGAGCGGATGGCGAACACGCTGCTGCCGGAAATCGCTGGAGCGAACGTGGCTGCGCCGCATCCGTCGAGTGCGACGGCGATCAAAGGCGGGACGATTTACGTGGCGCTGTCGGCGGATTTGGTGGATGTGGAAAAGTTGCGATTGGGCAAGGAAATCAAGAATTACGAGCAGTATATTCCGCGCATTGAAGGTAAGTTGAAGAACGATAATTTTGTGAAGAACGCTCCGCCGGAAGTGGTCGAGGAAGAACGTGCGCGGTTGAATGAAGCGAAAGAAAAGCTGGTGAATTTGGTGGCTGCGCTGGGACGATTGGTACAGATGGGGCAACCGGTTGCGAAGACGGAAAGTGCGGCGGTGGTGCATGCGCCTGTAACTGTAGCGAAAATTGAAAAGCAGCCGGAGGCGAAACCGGCGAAACAACAAGAATCCAAACCTAATAAGAAGAGGAAAGTATGAAGACTTTGACGGCGTTGTTGGGTGTATTGATGCTGGTGGCGGCGTGTTGTCCGGTCGTCCAAGCCGTGGACGAGAAAACGGAGAACCATCCGGTGTTCTTGTTGTGTCCGGCGCATGAACGGTACGGTTCGTGGTCACTGTATTTGAAAGTGGACAAGAACGATCCGAGCAAAGTGCTGGCGTTGGGACTTGAAGAATTGAAGCAGCACAACAGCAAGGACGACGGCGGTTATTTGAAGGTGTTGGAGGCTCAGGCCAATGCGTCAACCGAGCGCGAGCAGATCGGGACGTTGGACGCGGCGTCGTTCGGCAGCGGGTCGTTGCGTGTCGAGAAGAACAACGCGTTGAACGTGACCTGCACGCCGGCGGGTAAGGACTTCACGCTGATGGTGGACATGCGCATCAGCGCGGACGGGCATTTTATTATTGGTGGTAAGGAATCGGACAGACGGAATGTTGTGTTGAAGTACGACACGGTTGCGAAGAAGTGGAACGCATATGCGACGGTTCTAGTGAACAAAGACGGTGTGAACGCGGTGGGCGCGGAACCGTTGTATGTGTCGGGAATATTGTTCCCGGTGACGGGGACGGGGATTTTCCGGATCTCGGTGGCGCTGCGCGGCGGGAATGGTGTTTGGGTTTACGACGGCGGGAATTAACGATATTGAACGGGCTAAAAGCCCGTTCCACTTTCGTGCAGTCGGAGTCAAGCAATGTGGGACGGGCTTTTAGCCCGTCCTTTTTTTACGCCTAGAATTTGTTCTTCTTCGACGGATCTGGTTCTTCTTCGGGCAACTCGTATGTCAACGGTTTCTTTTTAGCGCCTCTATTTTTTTCGGGCGATTCCTCTTTGGGATTCAAGTTGATTCCGGGAGCTGGATCACCGAGTAACTTTTTCAGTTCGTTTGTGAGTTCCTCGTCGCGCAGGTCGAGTGCGACAACGAGGCCGTCTTTTCCAACGAGCATGGATGACGGGAAGGCGGTGATTCCGAATTCATCGAGCGCGGGGTGCTTGCCGTTGTTTTCGTAGAGATTGATCCACGGGAGCTTTTGGGTCGCTAAAAATTCGGTCAGCTCCGTGCGTTCTTCGTCGGCGCTGATGGCGACGATTTCGAAGCCTTTGGCTCCGAAGGCTTCGCGGCAGCGCTTGAGGTGTGGGATGTCGCCGACGCAGTGTCCGCACCACGTCGCCCAGAAATCAACGAGCACGACTTTGTCTTTTAATTGAGCTAGGTCGAAGGGTTTTCCATCGAGGGTGGTGCCTTTTAAGGTCAGTGGCTTGCCGACGAGGTCCAGGCGTTTTGCGATGCCGAGCAGCAGTTTTCCGGCGTCGGTGATTTCTGGGATGATGATGTTCTTGGACAGTGCGGTGCCGATTTTTCGGCTGAGGGCAATGGCTTTGGGCTGAGGGTTCTGGCCCAGGAAATCGGCGAGTGCATTGGCGACATCGGCGTCTTCTGAATTGAGGCTGGGCGAGGCGAGAAATTCCTGGACCCGGTCAAGCAGCATGTCGGTGCTTGCGGAATCGAATTCGGGCGAGGCATCGAGCCGCATCGCGAGCGTCATGCGTCGGGCGAAACGGGCGTGGGGAGCTTCTTTGTCTTTTTCGAGTTCAAGAATACGGCGGCAGGCGCGCTTGATGGCGCGCGGCATTTTGCGATCGTGGATGGCGGATTCGTGATCGTCTTCGGGTTCGAAGTCTTGTAATGATTCGATGAATTCGACGAGCGCTGTGGAATCGGCGTCTTCAGGAAGCGTGTAGCGATTGGCGTGAAGGCGTGCTGCGTCGTCGTCTGGTTCGGGTTTTTGGGTGGGATCTTTCGGCGCGTTCTTGGGCGCTTTTTTCGGCGGCGTCTTAGGTTCTTCGGCTCGCACGAGAGCGCAAGGAAGAAGGAACGCGACGAGCAGGGCGGAGATGAAACGAGTCATGGAACGGGCCTCGGCGTAAAAAGATTTGGGTGCAGCGGCATATGTATAGACGGATGACGCGGCGTTTTACTCCATAAAAAAACACCGGGCGCGAAGAGAGTTTCTTCGAGCCCGGGGCTTTTGGAACGGATATGACGTGCGGCGGAATTAGTTTCCCGGAATCAGGACTTTGGTACCGACGGACAAGTGGTTCGGATCGGAGAAGTGATTGGCTTCGAGGATCGCCTTGGGCTTCACGCCGTACTGGCGGGAGAGCGCGTAGACGGTTTCGCCTTGCTTCAACGTGTGGTACTGGCCGGCACCGCTGGACGGCGCGATGAGGGCGGCAGTCGGTTGCTGCTGGACGGACGGCTGGAAGGCCGGTTGTTCGCTGGCGCGGTACGTCGGTTGCGGCGCGGGCTTGGAGAACAACGGCAAATCCTGGCTGTCACCCGGGCGGCTCAACGACGTGTTCGTGCCGGAGTAGTTCGAGCCGGTCGAGTACGCGGGCGGCGGCGTGTAGGTCGGTTGGGACGCGTACGAGCCGCTCGAGGACTGCGTCGAGATCGGTTCGCTCAAGCTGGCCGGAGCTGCGCCGACGCGGTCATACGATGTTGTGCCGGTCGAGCATGTTGAACAGGTCGAGCAACCTGTTGACGAATTGTCGCTGACTCCGCAGCTGCTGCAGGAGCTGCAACTGTTGCTTTTCGTGTGGCACTTGCACTTGCGGCCACAACCGCTCAGGACGATCATTCCCATGGCCAACACAACGATGGCCGAAAAACCAAACAGGCGGCGAAGCCCGTTAGACATGACTGACGTGTTCATCATCTATTCCCCCCGGAAAAGTGTTCCATTGCGGCCCATCGCCGCGCAGGATGCTGGCTATCTTTTCGGGAAGCGGATGCGCGTTCTTTAGAACTATCGGCAGCAAAATGATTATCGGATGCAGGGAACGGTTTCACGCAGAGACGCAAAGAACTGTTTCACGCAAAGACGCAAAGATCCGCGAAGGCGCAAAGAACGGCGGAGGAAAAGGAAAGGAAAATGAATGCGCTTAGTGACTTTGCGAGAGGCTTTTTAAGCGATTGATTGCGAAAGATTCACGCAAGGTTTTTGCTTGGTCGGCGTCATTCTGTTCGATCCAAGTGCAGTTCGTGCCGATAGTGATAGGCGATGTTGTTTGTGACGGTTAACCACCATTTAGAGGAGACGTGTGGCATGAGTCAGGAAAATAAGCCGACCCATCAGGACCTTGAATTGACGCTGCGTTTGTACGATATGCGCCGCGAAACGGTGACGCGCCAGTCGCGCGATGCGTTGAATTTTAAATTTTGGCCGAAGAGCTACGCGGATGTCAAAGCGGTGTCGTCTGATTTTAAGCACGAATTGAATGCGCCGTGGCGGCAGATGACCGGCTATTGGGAGATGGTTTACGGCTTCGCGAAGAACGGTTTGTGCCATGCTGAATTTTTGGTTGAGAACAATGGCGAAGGCTTGTTTTTGTTCGCGAAGCTGAAGCCGTTCTTGGCTGAAATGCGCAATGACATGCCGACGGCGTTCCAAAATACGGAGTGGGTTACGACGCAGACGGAGATCGGCAAGACACGCTTGGCGATGCTTGAAGGTCGTATCAAGGCGATGATGGAAAAGATGTAAGAGACGACGGCGGCGTGGAGCGGTGATGAGCCGCTCGGCGCTGCTGTTTCCCTCTCCCCTCGGGGAGAGGGGACAGCGATACACGTCCGGTGATGCACCCGCTTCGTTTATTTTTTATTGGCGAGATGTTGCAGTACTTGGAAATAGAGAGCGACGTGCTGGGGCGTGACGCCGGCTTTGGTTGCAAAGAGCGGCGCGGCCTGTTCGATCGGCTTTCCGGCTTGCAGGAGTTGGAGCAGGTCGTTGGTGAAGGGCTTTAGTTTTTCGATGACATCGTCGGTCAGTTCTGCTGTGACGCCAACGGCTCCGGGGGTGGGCGGTTGAAGGCTGAGCGCACCCAGATAACGGAAGATATTGTTCAATAAAAAGAATGGCGTGACGATGAGCGAGATCATGCCCCACCAACCTAAAAACAGGGTCGTGAGAGTCAGTGACCAAAAGTGTTTATTGATGCAGCGCTTGCACAAATCGCCTTTAACTTCTTTCGAAAACCGGATCACCAGGGCGCCGATGTTTTGATAAAACTCGACGTATTTCGTGGCGCTTCGACGCCGCAGAGATAGCAACAAGCCATGGTGTTCTCCGAAAAATTGGGTTCAACAAGTGTTGGGATGGATTCGATATAACGCAGGACGGACGATTTTGCATTCTCTATTTTGAATGGCATCGCTATAACGGCATGAGAGTTTGATGTGATCGGGGGAATGAGTCATGAACGAGATTAAAAAGAAACTGATGATCGTGGTGGCCGTCTGTGCGCTGGGAGCGGTGGCTTTTGGCGGTGAGGACGAGCCGTATAAGAAGGTCACGCAGAAACAGATTGATGCGA
Organism: Planctomycetota bacterium; assembly: GCA_037129555.1. Lineage (GTDB taxonomy): Bacteria > Planctomycetota > SZUA-567 > H5-PLA8 > H5-PLA8 > JANXLS01. The sequence goes on along the minus strand of JBAXUS010000069.1, from coordinate 23,651 downwards.
TTACGTATGACGAGTGCGACGATGATGACGGCGTCACGTTTCCGTTCTTCGCGGATTTTGAACGCGTTGGAGACAGCGAGGATCGGAAGAAAAGTTTTGCCGAGTGGAAAGAGAAGCTCGAAAAGTGGGATTGCAACAACGAGGAGAAGTTGGAGCAGAAGGTCCGCAATTTCATTTCGGTGATGGCGCTCGTCGATGTGCTTCAAATGGAGTATGAAGGTGTGACACCGAAGATTTTATTTGATCGGATGAAGAAAGAGATTCCGAAAGCGGAGTTGATCAAAGCGGTGGCGTATGTGGCGTTGAAGCCGGACGAAGGGACTGTCATCGATAAGTGCAAGGATTTGGATATTGATGACGGCGCGGCTGAAGACCGTGTGCGCGAGCGGTTGGGTGTTTATGCCAAGAAGGTGTTGGGACGATTGTTGGGTAAGTTGCCGCCGAAAGAGGAAGTGCCGCAGAAGCCTGAGGTGAAGAAGTAGGATTCAGGTGTCGCCCGCTGACGCGGCTGGAATCGAACGCTGCGTCAACCGTGGCCTTGCCCGGGTACGGGCTACGACCACGGTTACTTGAACTTGTCGCCGCTAACGCGGCTGGGAACGGCACACGGCGGCAGCAGTGTCGCCGCTCCTATTTTTGATTTAGCGTATCGATTGTTGAGGGCTGCTTGGTTTTGGCGGTGCGTTCGGAGCCTTCTTTTTCGGTCTCGTCGCCTTTGATCAGCAGGGCGAATTGTTTGCGGGCGAGTTCGTCTTCTTCGTCGGGATCGGTGCCACCTGCGATCAGGACTTTGCGAACTTTGGCGACGAAATCGGCGTTCGGTTCGAAACCCAGGAAGCGGATGTTGCTGATTTCTTTCCAGGCGGAATGGTATTGGTCCAAGCCGTAGTGGCAGATGGCGAGATCGTTGTACAAACGCGGATCGCGGATGCGTTGCTGTTCGGCTTTGGTGCGCGCCTGATCGAGGTATTCGTAGGCGGATTTGTATTGCGCGGCTTTGAGGTATTCTTTGCCGATCATCCAGAAGATGTCCCAGAGTCTGCCGTCTTTATCTTTCTCTTTTGCTTTCGAAAACCACGATTGGGCTTCGATGCCGCGATCCATGCGGGAGTAGCAGCGGCCGATGTTCATGTAGGGCTGAGGCAAGTCTTTGTTGATGCCGATGGTTTCGTTGAAATATTCCATGGCGTCGAGCGGGCGGCCCAATTCCATCAGGGCGATGCCGGCATTGTTGTGATAGTCGGGAACTTTTGGATTCTTTTCGAGCGCGACGAGGAACTGATTGTAGGCGGAGCGGTATTCGAAGATCTTCATCAATTCGAGGCCCTGCGTGTTGGCGGATTCGGCCATGATGCGGTCGGTTTCGGGGACTTCGTCTTTGAGCTTGGCGAGGAATTCAACCTTGCTTTTGATCCACCATGTATTCCATTGTTCGTAGCCTTGGACGCCGAAATTCTTTTGGGTGAGATTGATCAAGGAACCGTTGGCTGCTCGCATGACGGAGTCTTTGACGCGGCGGGTGGGGTTGAGGCAGTCGATCAAATCGGGAATGGCGATGTAGGCGCGCATGACACCGAGGTATTCGGCGGCTGAGGACTGGTCGAGTTCGTCCTTGCTTGATCGCAGGGTTTTGATGTGTGCGGCGACGGACTCCGCTTCTTTCTTTTTCATTTTCTCGCGGCGGAGTTCAGCGTCTTTACGCAGCTCGGAGGGCTTTTTTTCTTTGTAGATTGCGCCGGTCTTCAGATCGGGGTCAGTGCCTTTGTCGAAGACATTTTCAGACTTGTCGGCTGACAGTGCCACACAGGCGGAAAGGGCGGCGCAGAGGAGCAGGGCAGTGGTGCAACGGGGCAAGCTAAACGTCATATGCAAAATCCTTTTGAGGAAAAGCTGGTTGAGAGAGTATAGTTTTTTTCGGGTTGGGGACAATAGAATTCTTTTGGGAAATGTGGAGGGGGGGATTTGGGTGTAGGTGTGCGGCATGCATTTTATGTCGCCCCTTCAGGGCTAGGGAATTGATTGGCGTTTGGACCCAGGGCGTTGCCCTGGGCTATCACATGTCGCCCTTTCAGGGCTGACGGCAATCGCTGTGCTCGCTTGGAACAGCCTCTTTACGTTCTTGGAATTAGCGTTAGGATGGGGGTTCCATGAATGCTACGAATGAAACGGATAAGGCACCGGCGGTTTCGATTGCGGTGATGTGTTACAACGAGGTCGGGAACCTTCGCCCGATGATTGAGCGCACGGTGACGATGTTGCGCGGCATGGGTGTGACGTATGAAATTATGATTGTGAATGACGGATCGAAGGATGGGTCCGGGCCGTTGGCGGATGTGTTGGCCAAGGAATTTGCTGGTGAGGTGCGGGTATTGCATCATGTGACGAATACGGGAATCGGGTCGGTGTTGATTGATGGGTACCGAAAAACGCGCGGGGAGATTGTGGCGATTTTGCCGGCTGATTTGCAATTTGGGCCGGAGGATTTTCCGGCGGCTTATGCGAAGATAACGGACGCGGATGTGGTTAATATTCTTCGCGACACACGCAACGATCCGCGGATGCGTAGCGTGATTTCGATGTTCGATCGGTTTCTGGTGTGGCTGTTATTCGGATACAGCACGCCTGATTTGCATTGGGTGAAAGTGTATCGGCGGTCGTTGCTGGAGCGGATTGAGATTCAGAGCACGACGCCGTTGGTGGATACGGAATTGTTGGTGAAGTCGAGCCGGTTGAAGGCTCGGATGGTGGAGTTGGCGTTGCCGCATTATCCGCGATTGAGCGGTGTGAGTCATGGGGCGACGATGCGGTTGTTGATCAAGACGTTTTTGGATTTGTTGAAATTGCGGTTGCGGTTGAAGGTTTAGCGCATCACAAAATCCGGGTTCATGCAAAGGCGCAAAGGTCCGCAAAGGTGTAAAGAACGGCAAGAAAAGAGGTGGGACGGCAGTGGGATTAATCGCGCGCCTACCCCTCACCCCGCGAGCCGAACAGCAGGCTCGTCGGCCCTCTCCCCCAAGGGGAGAGGGGATAGACGGCCGCTTCGCTCGCCAGGTTCACTCGCCTGAAAAGGGCTTATTTGATTTCCACGGGCTGGCCGCGTTTGAGTAGGGATTGGCTGGCGGCTTCGAGGATTTTGACGATGCGCAATCCTGCCTCGCCGTCGTTTTCGGGGGTGGCTCCATTGCGGATGCAACGGACGAATTCGGCGGCTTCGGCTTTGAGGGCTTCGGTTTCGTCGAGCTTCGGGGACCACATGTCGCCGGAGCGGTAGCTGACCAGGAGCTTGTGGACTTCTTCTTCCTGCGGGTTCTGTTTGAGCGTGATGCCTCGGTCGTAGACTTTGATTTTTTCGCTGGGCATCAAGTCATCGTACACGATCATTTTTTTACTGCCGCCGATGAGCGTCTGGCGGACTTTCACGGGCGAGAGCCAGTTGACGTGGATGTGAGCGAGGATGTTCGACGCGAAGTAGAGCGTCATGTAGGCCATGTTTTCAGGCTTGCCGGGGACGTGGCCCATGCCGGTGGCTGAGACGGCGGTGGCGCGTTCGGGCAGAATGAAATCGAGGATCGAAAGGTCGTGGACGGCTAAATCCCAGAGGACGTTGACGTCGTGTTGGAAGAGGCCGAGGTTGACACGGACGGAGTCGTAGTAGAGGAATTCGCCGAGGTCGCCGGAGGATACGAGTTCGCGGATTTTTTTGACGGCGCCTGTGTAGATGAAGGTGTGATCGACCATCAGCACGAGCTTCTTTTTTGCGGCGAGGTCGATGAGTTGTGCGGCTTCGACGGACGAGAAGGAGAGCGGCTTTTCGACGAGGACGTGCTTGCCAGCGTTCAGCGCTTGTTGCGTGAGAACGAAATGGAGATGGACTGGCGTGGCGATGGCGACGGCGTCGATGTCGGGATTGGCGAGCATGTCGGCAAATTGCAGGAATGTCTGCACGCCGGGGAAGCGTTTTTGGACGAGGTTCAAGCGGTCGAGGCGGCTGTCGCAGACTCCGACCAGGCGCGCGCCGGGCGTTTCTGCAAAGTTGCGAACCAGATTTGGACCCCAATACCCGTAACCGACGACGCCGATGCCAATCATGCTGTGCTGAACCTTGATCTGAAAAAACGCGCTGCAAATGAGAAAAGAAGAGTCTCTCGCAAAGGCGCAAAGACGCAAAGGAAAAACGGGAAGAAAGAAGGGAAGGGTTCAGTTCGTTCAGCATGAGCCGCGCACGCAAGTAAGCGGCTGGGGGTTAATTGATAGCCTGGGATTTTGCCGCTTGCTTGCGCGCGCGGCTCTTTGTTTGGTCGCTCATTTATTTGGATTTGTCGCGGGTGTCGCCGACGATTTTGGCGGGGACGCCGGCGACGATGGCGAAGTCGGGGACGGATTTGGTGACGACGGCTCCGGCTCCGACGAGTGCGCCTTCGCCGATTTCGATGCCGCAAAGGATCGTGGCGTTGCTGCCGATGCTGGCTCGTTTTTTGACGCGGGTTGGGACGACGATCCAGTCGGTGGCGGATTGCAGGCTGCCATCGGCGTTGACGGCGCGCGGGTAGGGGTCGTTGGTGAACATGACGCCGTGGCCGACGAAGACGCCGTCTTCAATCGTGACGCCTTCGCAGATGAAGGTATGGCTGGAGATTTTGCAGTTGTCGCCGATTGAGGCGTTTTTCTGGATCTCGACAAAGGTGCCGATCTTCGATCCGGCTCCGATGGAGCAGCCGTAGAGATTGACGAGGTTGGGGTGGAAGATGACGGCGCCTGTGCCGAGTTTGACGTCTGGGGTGATGGGCATGGAGTGGATCCTAAAATAGGAGGTGTGATGTTGGTGAGGGATCTATAGTCGAAAAGGGGGTGGGGTGCAAGGGGGATTGAGTGGGTGGATTGAAAGCGATGTTGATTAATCAGCGTTTACCCCTCACCCCGCGAGACGGAACAGCTGTCTCGTCGGCCCTCTCCCTCAAGGGGAGAGGGGAACGGCGGTGCAAGTCTGGTGATGCAGCGATGAAGTTTTGGCGAATCGGTTGACACTTAAAAGGCTCAGGCTATAACAGGGAAAGTGGCGAGATAACAAGAGCACAGACTGTGAACCGGCGGACGGTTTTTGGTCGCGTGGTGTGATTTGGAGATGCGATGCATCCAGAATTTGAAATAGCGCAATATGGAGCGGCCGGGCTGTTGTTGTGTCTGGCAGGGGCGTTGACGGCGGGGTTGATGTTTCTCTCGCATTTGGTCAGCGTTCGGAATCCTACCGTTGAAAAACAGATGTCGTATGAGTGCGGAGAAGATCCGGTCGGTACGGCGTGGTTGCGGTTCAATATTCGCTTCTATGTCGTCGCGCTTGTCTTCGTGTTGTTCGACGTTGAAATGGCGTTGATTTATCCGCTGGCTGCAATCTTTAAAAACTTGACGAGCGACCCGGCGAATTGGGTGAGCGCGGTGGCTGTTTTTTCGGAAGTGGCGTTCTTCATTGTGGTGCTGTTCCTCGGATTGGTTTACATCTGGGCGAAGGGCGATTTGGGTTGGGTGAGGACGTACAAGCGGGCGACGGATCAGGGCTTGAAATCGTGGACGTTGGGTAAGGCGCAGACGGCTCCGATGATTCCGTTGACACCGTTTGATAAAGAGCATCATTCACGCGTGAATTAGATTAAGAAACGTGCAGGCGGGACGCTTGCGGTACAGGGAGAGCGAAAATTATGGGAGTGATGAGCAACCGCTTTGATGCGGACAATATCGTCATGACCAATGTCGATACGCTGTTGAATTTGGGCAAAGAGCATTCGATCTGGTATCTGCTTTTTGCCACGGCGTGTTGCGGCATTGAATTGATGCAAACGGGCGCGAGCAAATTTGACGTGGATCGCTTTGGGATGATTCCGCGCACGACGCCACGCCAGGCTGATTTGATGATCGTGGCTGGGACGATCACGCACAAAATGGCGAGCCGCGTGAAGCGCTTGTACGAGCAGATGCCGAATCCGAAATGGGTGCTGTCGATGGGGTCGTGCGCCAATGCGGGTGGGCCGTTCTGCAAGTACAGCTATTCGGTGTTGCGCGGTATTGACAAATATATTCCGGTTGACGTGTACGTGCCGGGATGTCCGCCTCGCCCGGAAGCGTTGATTGAAGGCGTGTTCAAGTTGCGCGAGAAGATTAAGTTGGAACACGTGCTTCGCAAAGAAGGCAAGGTACTTCCGAAGCGCGAACCGATCATCATTACGGATCACGCGGCGTAAACAGTTTGTTGTTCAAGGAGGTTCTATGTGCAAACGAGCGACGATCATTCACGGTGTCTGCCGTGCGATTCTGAGTGGCGTGGCCATAGTGGGGTTGCATGTAAGTGCTGCGGAGGTACCTAACGCAGCGCCGAATGCGGCCCCGAAAAAAGCGGTTCCGAAAGCGGCGGCTCGGGCGAGTATGGACAGTGTTCATATTAATTTTTCGCCGGACATTGTCGTGACCGCGTGTAATGGCAATGTAGCGACGCAGTGGAATTCACAAGGGATTGAGGCGGACCATGCGACGGGGAATTTTGATTTCAATCTGTCGCCGTCTGAGCCCAACGTGCTAAATCTGAAGGGCAACGTCAACGCGACGACGTTCAATGCGGCTTTGAAATGCGCGACTGGAACGGGTGGGCCGACGGGGACGATTACTGCGACAGGGAGTGGTAATAGTTATACAGGGACGTATGTGCTGGGATCGAGCACGGGGAATGTGACGATCACGTTGACGTCGGGCGGCGGAGGCGGTGATAACACGTCCGTCAATGCCTCGGTTTCTCCGAATCCGGGCGTGGCGGGGCAGCCGGTTTTTTTCAAAGGGACGGTAACGCCGGGCGATCCGAGGCATGTCGTCGATGCGCTTGACCGAGCCACGATCACGTGGGGCGATGGAGTGGTCGAGACGATAGATGGGCCGACGATTTTACCGAAGTTTAAAGCAGGAACGCTGTCGCATACGTATTTGAATGAGGGCGTGTATAACCTGAATTTGTATTTGGACAGGGTGGGCGATCCACCGGGGAATGGGGCATCGTTCGATTTTTTTGTGGTGATTGGAGCTGCGTCGGTGTCGGTGAATTCGGCGTCGGGCGCGAGCATTACTTCGTTGGTCGGTGGCGGTGGCAACGTGGCGTTGACGATCGATGCGACGCCGGTGGTGGGCGCGACGGGTGCGACGACGACGTTTGAAGATGCGGATGGGATGACGTTGACGCCAAACGCGCCATTGGTGGGATTCAGTGTTGGGCAAACGATTCCGACGGCGGGGTTGGTGGTTGGGACGAGTCTGATTCAGGACGTGACGAATGCGACGTTGACGACGGCGAAGAAGACGGTGGGCATCAGTGCGTTTTCGCTGGGGACGCCGGGCGCGTTGACGCCGCCGATGAATGTGTCGATCGTTTCGAAGAGTATGAAGGGAAAGTTTTATTTCAATTCGGGGCAGACGGACAGCGTAATTTTCAGTGGGCAGTTTGTGTTGCCTCAGGGTTTCACGCTGGCACTTTCGGACGCGCATTCGATGCAGTTCAGCATTGGGAATGTGGTTGATACAGTGATGTTGGACTCGAAGGGAAATGCTCCTCGCGGCTTGCGTGGGCGGATCAAGAAATTGACGGTGAAGATTCCGAAGTTGAAGACGGGCGTGGCGGTTGGGACTGAGATTGTCAAGATCAACATGGAGTACAACGCTGCGAATTTGACGGGTGCGGGATTGGGTTCGGAAGGGATTGTGTTGCAGCGTGGAACGAATGAAAATGGGTTGAAAGTTGTGACGCGGTTTGTGCAGTTGAACATGTATTATGTCGGCGTGGCGTATGAATCGTTGATCGCTGTGAATTACTCGCTGTCGCCGAAGAGCGACTTTGGGACGATACAGGGCAGGCATTAAAAGAGGGTGAAGCGCTGGATTTAGTCAGACTGTATTGATTAATCAGTGCCTCCCCCTCACCCCGCACAGGGGTACCTGTGTCGGCCCTCTCCCCGAGGGGAGAGGGGGCAAGACGAGCGCATGGACTTTAAAGGGACGGAAATGGATTTCGAGAATATCGCCAACATCGTCAAAGCAGGCTGGCCCAGCGTCACGACTCCGAAGGTGGAAGTGGGTGATTCGTTCATGCTTGTTCCGGCGTCCGATGCGCGTGACGTGTTGAAGTTTTTGAAGACCGACGATGATTTGTATTTCGACAGTTTGATGTGCTTGAGTGGTGCTGATTCAGGGCGCGAATTGTGGGTCGTGTATTCGCTGCACAGCATGAAACATTTCCACAAGACGAGCGTGAAAGTGGTGTTGCCGCGCGAGAATCCGGCGTGTGATACGGTGTCGGATATTTGGGCGATGGCGAACTTTTTTGAACGCGAGGCGTTTGATTTGTACGGCATTCAATTCAAGGGACATCCGGATTTGCGGCGCATCATGAATCCGCCGGATTGGGTGGGTTGGCCTGGGCGCAAAGATTACGAATATCCGACGGACTATCACGGTGTTCCGACGTTGCGTGAAGACCAGTTCTTTGGCGACGCGGTGGGTGCTGGGATTAGTGAGCGCGAGGAGAAGGACAAGGCGCTGTTGGAGAAGTTGGGGTTGGTGGAGAAGAAGTAAAGGCGTTGCCGCTGAAAGAAGCATGGTATTTCAAAGATGGCCGCTTGCTTGCGCGCGCGGCTCTTGATTGTGATTGAAGAAAAGGGAATTCGACCCATGCCAATGGTCGCTGAAAATCTGGTTGAACTCGAAGTGGCTGATTACAAGGGCCGCGTGAACTCCGAGGAGATGGTGTTGTCCATGGGACCGCATCATCCGTCGACGCACGGGGTGTTGCGGCTTGAAGTGGTCACGGACGGCGAGGTCTGCGTGTCGTGCCGGCCGGACGTCGGGTATCTGCACCGCGCGATTGAGAAGATCGGCGAGTATGTCGATTACCGTCAGTTCATGCCGTACACGGATCGCGTCGATTATGTGTGTTCGATGAATTCGAATCACGCGTATGCGTTGGGCGTCGAGAAACTCGGCGGGTACAAAGTGCCGTTGCGTGCTGAATTGATGCGTGTAATGGTGGCGGAATTGAATCGCATTTCGAGCCACATGGTGTGTGTCGGTGCGCTGGCGATGGACATGGGAGCGTACACTCCGTTTTTGCATGGGTTGTGTCATCGCGAACGTGTGAACGATATTTTCGAAGAAGTCTGCGGCGCTCGGTTGACGTACAATTATATGACGATCGGTGGCGTGGCGTACGATGCGCCTCCGGGCTTTATCGATAAGTGCGACGAGTTTGCGGATTATCTGTGGCCTCGCATGGTCGAGTTTAATGAATTGATCACGAGCAACACGATCTTCAAAGAACGCCTTTGCAACGTCGGAATTTGCTCGCGCGAACACGCGATTAATTGGGGCTTGGTCGGGCCGAATTTGCGCGGGTCGGGTGTGAAATGGGATATTCGCAAGGACGAGCCGTATTCGATTTACGACAAATTGCAGTTCGACGTGCCGGTGGGTGATGGTGGCACTCCGGGCGGCAGCAATCCGAATGGAACGTTGGGCGACAGTTATGATCGGTACGTGGTGCGCGTGAAGGAAGTGTTTGAGTGCATCAAGATCATCAAGCAAGTGTGTACGATGATGCGTGAAAACGAGAAGCTGCCGGCGGATCATCCGGATCGGTTGTCTCAAGCGAAATTGCCGGGTCGTTTGCGCATCAAGCGCGGCGAAGCGTATGTCCGCAGCGAAAATCCGCGCGGCGAAACGGGCTATTATATTGTCAGCGACGGGACGGATAAACCGGTGCGCATGAAGATTCGCACGGGGTCGTTCACGGCGCTAGGGTGTTTTGAAGAGGTGACGCGCGGGTTGCTGATCGGCGACGTGATCGCGGTGATTGGGAGCTTTGATATTGTGTTGCCGGAGGTGGATCGATAGTTTTTGTGCACAATGTGATTGTTGTGCAATGATAATTGAGAGATTGTACGGGAACGTTGTTGAGTGACAATCAGGCGGGTGGCACTGGTAGGTACCCCTACCAGTGAGATTGTGAAGCGTCCGGATGAAATTTAGTACGGTTGTTAAGGGACACGCCAGTGCCGACGGAAGGTTAATGGTTATTTGGAGGTAGGCATCCGATCCGCACTGGTAGGAGTACCTACCAGTGGCACCCGACCGGGGGTAGATCGATAGATTTAACGCACGATGTGATTTTGTGGGAGTGGGAATTGGGCGTTTGGTTGGATGATGTGGACTATAAAGGTAGAAACAACCGTGTTGAGAAAATTGTTCGCCACTGTTTTGCTTACCATTCTAGTGCCGCTGGCCGGATGTGGGGCGAATTCGATGCAGGACATTACGTCGAAGGCTGAGAAGGCGAAGACGCGGGAGCAGTTGGAATCGATATTGGGGAAGCCGGACAAGTTTGAGAAAGTGAAGTTGGGGCTGTCGTTTGAATCGTGGACGTACACGGCGACGGACGGCGAGGTGAACTTCACGATTGTGGGCGATAAAGTGCAGGGCGTTGTGACGGCGCCGAAGAAAAAAGAGAAGTAAGAAAAACGACACTGGGCTTACGGATTAAACGAAGGAACGACTCGAATGCCATTACTCTACGACCTGTTTTTGAACACTCTGAACTTGAACGCTTCGCTTGCGATGCTTCTCGCGGTGTCGATACCGTGCCTTGTGGTTTTTCTTGGGGTGCAGGGTGTTGCGGGGGCGAGCACGTATGTTGAGCGCAAAGTTGCCGCCGACATTCAGCGCCGTGTGGGTCCGAATAAATGTAACATTGGTTCGTTGCTGGGCGCGTTTGCTCGTGCGGCGGTGGCGAACGGCAAGGCTCCGAACGCGGGATTGACCGGAAAGGTGATGGCGCTGGCGCTGACACCCGCTGTTCCGCTGCTGGATTTGGTAGACAAGCTCGCGTTGCGATTTGCTCCCGGCGTCATGATTTTTTTGGCTGACGGCATGAAGTTGATCATGAAGGAAGACATCATTCCGGATCCGGCGGACAAGCCTCTTTTCAAAATCGCTCCGACGATTGTGCTGGCGGCTGCGATGGGGGCGTTGGCGGTGCTGCCGTATTCGGACGCGTGGTATGTGTGTGATTTCAACATTGGCGTGTTTTATATTGCTGCGATCACGAGCATTGAAGTGCTGGGCATTTTGATGGCGGGATGGGCGAGCAATAATAAGTGGGCGCTGCTCGGCGGAATGCGTTCAGCGGCGCAGATTGTGTCGTACGAATTGCCGGTTGCGTTGGCGATTTTGACGGGGATCACGATCAGCGGGACGCTGTCGATGCAGGGCATGACGTACGATCAGTTCGGATACGCGGCGAATGGCAGCGCGATGTCATCGGGCTGGTTCTGGCAGTGGAACATTTTCCATCCGGCGATGTTCATTCTCTTCCCGGTCTATTTTCTTTCAGCTCTGGCCGAATGTAACCGCACTCCTTTCGACATTCCTGAAGCCGAATCGGAACTCGTGTCGGGATACCACACGGAATATTCGGGGATGCGATTTGGATTCTTCTTCATGGCCGAATACGCGATGATGTGTGTGACGTGCGCGATTGCGGTGACGCTATTTTTGGGCGGATGGTCCACGGGAATTGGATTCGTTGAGAAAGCCCTCATCGCGACTTACAAATTCAACGGACAGGATGTGATTGGACCTCAATTCGTCAATGGAACGATGGTTCATGCGCCGGAATTCGCTTGGTATGGGACGCTGATTCATCTCGGCATGTTCTGCATCAAGACGTATTTCCTCGTGTTCATCATGATGTGGATTCGCTGGACGTTGCCGCGTTTCCGCGTCGATCAGATGATGACGGTGTGTTGGAAGAAACTGATTCCATTGTCGATGCTGTGCTTCACGGGAGTGTGCGTGTGGCAGATCGCTCGGATGCCGCTGTTGGCGCGCGGGATGGGTGACACGCTGAGCGTCGCGACGTTCTGGCTGCGTGCGATTTTCGCGGTCAGCGTGGTGGGTGGATTGATTTGGTATTTCAAGAAGCCGCTGACGAAGGAGCAAGTCGATCAGCGCGAAATGTTGGCGAAGTCGAACCTCAATTTGGGAACGGCACTTTAAGAGCAGGCCTTCGAGCCACGGAAGCAAACGACAATGATTCGATTCATGAACGAAATTTTCGACGGGATGAAGACCTTCATGTCCGGGATGAAAGTGACCGGCGGGTACCTTGTTGATTCGAACAAGGCGTCCACGCAAGATGAGACGACGGTGACCGTGCAATACGACGGGACGGTGGCGCTGGCGAAGGACGTGAAGCTGGCCGACCGGTTCCGTGGGCATTTACACAACGACATTGAACGCTGCATCGTGTGCAAGGCGTGCGCGAACGCGTGTCCGATTGATTGCTTTTGGATCGACGGCGAAAAGAACGAAGCGAACAAATTGCGCCCGAGCCGGTTTGACATTGACTTGTTGAAGTGCATGTACTGCGGGTTGTGCGTCTTTGCGTGTCCGACCGGTTGTTTGACGATGACGAAGGAGTGGTGGGGGTCGACGTTCAACAGCGCGGACGGCACGAATCTGCATGGGCAGTTGAAGCAATTCGGCGTCGGGTATTTCACGCCGGAGAAGAAAGAGCAGGTCGAGCGCAAGCGCTTCGAGTTGGCTGAAGCGAAGAAGAAAGCTGCTGCTGCGGCGGCAGCTGCGAAGGCTGCCGCGACTGCAAAGGCGGCTGCTGCAGCACCTGCGGCTGGGGCGGCTCCTGTCGTCGCGAAGCCGGTTGTGGCTGCGGTGGCGAAGGCTCCGGAAGCGCCGAAGCCGGATGCTCCGAGCGCGTAGGATTGCAAAAAAAGGACGGGATTTTAGCCCGTCCGCTTGGTTGTATGAAACTACTTCATCATCTCAACGATCACCGGCTTGACGGCGGCGGCCCAGGTTTCGTAGCCTTTTGTTTTCAGGTGGACGCAGTCGGGTTGATAGAGGTCTTTGTCTAAATCAATGTTGCCTGAGGCGTCGGTGAATTTTGCGCCGATGTCGACGAAGCGGACGGATGATCCGTCGTTGAATTTTGCCGAGGCGGAATTGATCGATCTGATCTTATCGCGAACCGGATCGGAGGCGCTTTTTTGCGCGGGCAAAATTCCCAGTACGAGGACTTTTGAGGCGGGGAGTTTTTTGCGGATGGACTCGATGATTTTTTTGATGCCGTCGTAAATTTTATCCGGCGAGTCGTTGGTCCAGAGGTTGTTGCAGCCGATTTGCAGGACGACGAGTTTGGGTGTGATGCCGTCGAGTTCGCCGTTGGCGATGCGCCAGAGGACTTGCTGGGTGCGGTCGCCGCCAATGCTGAAGTTCGCGGCTTTGTAGGAATCGAAATTTGTCTTCCAGAGGTCTTTTTGCGCGGAGTCGCCCCAGGCTTGGAGGATCGAATCGCCGATGAAAAGGAGTTCGACGGGACCTTGTTTTCCGCGTTCCAAAAACATCTTGTGAAAGTCGTTCCATGCGCGCGGATACTTGTCGAAATAACCGCGTTCGGCGACGGTGGGGTCTTGATCTTTCGGCGGTGGGACGACGGGGTCTTCGCCAGCTGATAGCAATGAAGTGGCGAGGAAAAAAGCGAGGGCGGACAGTAAGAGTTGGTTCACGGCGAGCAACCTTTCGATGAGATGGCCTTGATGATTTTTGGTTTCGATTGGTGAGTATCGTAGTAGATTTGAAAAATCCCGCAATGAGCGGGGCGGGGGATGGTGCGGATGACTCAGGCCGATCTGAAATTTATCTGCGAAATTTGCGGCTCGGAGTTGGACGGGCGGTTGTGCAAAGCGATCTGTCCGAACTGTGGGCGGATGCTGGATTGCAGCGACTTGCCGGGCATGCCGGCGAACTTGCGCTACGACGCGGAGCGCGGCGGATGGGTGCCTCGCCCGGAGAATTTCGAATCGCGACCGGATGAAAAAGCGCCGTAATGAGCGCGTGAAATTGTGCGACGAAATCCCGCGCCGGGGCTATACTACGGCGAGATGATGTGAACCCAGTATTTTCGGAGACGACCTGTGCCATTCAATTTCGCAGAAGCCAGCCAGCAACTCAAAGCCATCGACGGATCGCTCGTCCAGTTGCGGGGGTCGCTTTGACGTCCCAGGGCGAATGAAGCGGCAGCAGGATATTGAAGTGCTGATGGAGGCGGCTGATTTCTGGAACGACAATCAGAAGGCGCAAGGTGTAATCGGCGAACTGAAACAGATCAAGGCGTTGATCGGCGAATTGCCGGGATATGAGCAGCAGTGCAAGGACTTGATCGAGTTGCTCGAGCTTGCCGAGGCGGATAATGACGAGGCGTCGGCGGAGCAGGTCGCGGCTGAGACGCAGACGCTCGCCGAGATTGTGCGCGGCTACGAATTGAAGTGCCAGCTCACCGGGAAGAACGATCACCGCAACGCGTTCATTTCGTTCCAGGCTGGGAATGGTGGGACTGACGCGCGCGACTGGTGCGACATGCTGATGCGCATGTACGTGCGCTGGGCCGAAAAGAAGGGCTACAAAGTTAATTTCTTCGACGTGGATTTCAACGAAGCGGCGGGGATCAATTCGGCGATTTTGAAGATCGACGGGCCGTATGTCTTCGGCTATCTCAAAGGCGAAATTGGCGTGCACCGATTGGTGCGCATCTCGCCGTTTAATTCGGAAGGCAAGCGGCAGACGAGTTTCGCGGCTGTGGATGTGACGCCTGAATTTGAAGTGGGCGACACGGACATCGTGATCCCGGATGCTGACATCGAACGCAGCACGTGTCGCTCGGGCGGGGCGGGTGGGCAGCACGTGAACAAGACGGAATCGGTCGTGTTGCTGAAGCATCTTCCGACGGGCATTACGGTGCGGTGTCAGATCGAACGCAGCCAGGTCCGCAACGGGCAGCTCGCGATGGAAATGTTGAAAGCGAAATTGGCGCGGCTGCGTGATCTTGAGCGCGATGCCGAGACGAAGCAGAATTACAACGAGAAGATGGAGATCAATTTCGGCAGCCAGATTCGTTCGTATACGCTGAACCCGTACACGATGGTGAACGATCATCGGACGGAGTTGAAAGAGACGAGCGCGTTGAAAGTGCTTGATGGTGAACTTGATCCGTTCATTGATGCGTATTTGAATTGGAAGATGGCGGCGGATCGGAAGAAGGCGTTGGAGGGGAAGAAATAGCCCGTAGCGGTGCGGAGTGAATCATGTTGAAAACTCGATGGAATCGAGCTATCGGGATCTGCGTCGGCGTTGTGCTTTTCGCATTCGCCAGCGCGTCCAATAGAGATCATTACATGAAGAATCGTTCCGCTCAGATAATGCGAACCGGTTCGACAGAAGAACTCAAGACATACATTGAAACAAATCCCGGTTCTCTTGAACTCAAGAGTAATTTGGACATGACTCCTTTGCTAAATGCAGCGTATCAAGGGAACGAGGAAGGCGTTAAGTTATTGTTGAAAATGGGAGCTGACATTCGAGCTACGGGATTAGGGCAACAATTCAACGCGTTGCATTGCGCGGCGGTGAACGGAAATGTAAATGTGGCGAATTTCCTTATTGAAGGCAACGTTGAGGTAAATGCCCGATCTAATAAGAACGAAACGCCGTTGGACGTCGCCCAGCGTAATCGCCATGTTCAATTCGTTGCTTTTTTGCGTGCAAATGGTGGGAAGGGTTTTAGTGAGTTATCCGTTGCTCCGGCACCTAAATAAGGAGTAGATGATGTCTCTACAAATTGATAAGTACGCGGATCAACTTCGGGCCTTCGGCGAGAAATGGAAAGTCTGTGAGTTGGCACTTTTTGGGTCCGGACTCCGGGATGATATTGGCTCGTCAAGTTGTTTGCAGTCAGCCCCAAAGGGGCGGCATAATGTAGCCTAGGGCGTAAGCCCTAGGAATAGATGCGAAAATCGTTGAAGCCCTGAAAGGGCGGCATAAATTGCTGGCGAAGGCAAACGCCCAAACAATTTATACCGCCCCGTTGGGGCTCTCGATCCGAGTCACTTCCAAACCCAGGGCTTACGCCCTGGGCTACATTATGCCGCCCCTATGGGGCTGAAATTAGACGCATAAGTGCTATTGCAATTTGTTCTTTACCAGCGCTGAAGCGCTGGGCTACTTTCAAATGTCGCTCCGGGACACGATTGAAACTTCGATGATTTATATGAACTCTAACAGTCTCTTCGACTCCCCTCCCGAGATCTACAACCTCCAGACCAAAGCCACCGGTCCGACCGGGGCGCTGCCGCTCACGCCGGAGATGTTGAAGACGTGGTCGTCCGGGGATTTGTTTGGGTTGACGCAGAATGCTGGGATGGGGTGGGATCCGAAGGCGGTTGCGTTGGAGCCGTTTTTGATTCTCAGTACTCAGGGCGGAATGCGCGCGGATGATGGGACGCCGGTAGCGCTCGGGTACCACACCGGGCATTGGGAAGTCGGGTTGCTTGTCAAAGAAGCGGCGGAGGAATTGAAGCGCCTAGGCACGGTGCCGTTTGCCGGGGCAGTCTCCGATCCGTGCGATGGGCGGACGCAGGGCACGCCGGGCATGATGGACAGCTTGCCGTATCGTAACGATGCTGCGATTGTGTTTCGTCGACTGATTCGTTCGCTGCCTCGGCGCAAAGGCGTGATCGGCGTTGCGACGTGTGACAAGGGATTGCCCGCGATGATGCTGGCGCTCGCTGGGGCGAAGGATTTGCCGAGCGTAATTGTGCCGGGAGGCGTGACGTTGCCGCCGACGGATGGCGAAGACGCCGGGAAGATTCAGACGATTGGCGCTCGTTACGCGCATGGTTCGATCACGCTCGAACACGCCGCAGAACAAGGCTGTCGCAGTTGCGCGACGGCGGGCGGCGGGTGTCAATTTTTGGGGACGGCCGCGACGGCTCAAGTTGTCGCTGAAGCGCTTGGAATGGCGCCGCCGCATTCGGCGCTCGCTCCGTCCGGGCAGCCAGTGTGGCTTGAAATTGCGACTCGCGCGGCGCGGTACGTGGCGATGCTGGCGTCGAAGAAACTTGCGACGCGTGACATTCTCACGGACGCGGCAGTGCGCAACGCGATGACCGTTCATGCTGCGTTTGGCGGATCGACGAATCTCCTTTTACACATCCCGGCGATTGCTTTCGCAGCGGGATTGAAGCGCCCGACCGTGGACGATTGGCGCGCGATCAACGCGAAAGTTCCGCGCCTTGTCAGTGTGCTGCCGAACGGGCCGGTCGATCATTCGACGGTTCGCGTGTTTCTCGCGGGTGGCGTTCCGGAAGTCATGCTGCATTTGCGCGAGTTGAATTTGCTCGACGAATCGGTGCTGACCGTGACGGGCGAAACGCTCGGGCGCGTGTTGGACGAGTGGAAGACATCCGAGCGTCGGACGATCATGCGCACTAAATTGATGGAGATGGATGGCGTTGATCCTGACGACGTGATCATGAGTCCGGCGCGTGCGCGCGAGCGTGGATTGACCAGCACCGTCACGTTTCCGGAAGGCAATCTTGCGCCTCAAGGTTCGGTCATCAAGAGCACGTCGATTGATCCCAGCGTCGTTGATGCCGACGGCGTCTACCGCAAGACAGGCCCGGCGCGAGTGTTCACGCGGGAGCGTGATGCGGTGGCTGCGATCAAGGGGCAATTTGGCGAGCCGATCAAAGTGGGCGATGTGATGGTGCTGATCGGGCGCGGGCCGCTCGGTGCCGGGATGGAGGAGATTTATCAGATCACGTCCGCACTGAAATTTTTGCCGTTTGGAAAACATGTCGCGGTGTTGACCGACGCGCGATTCTCGGGCGTTTCAACGGGCGCTTGCATCGGGCACATCGGACCGGAAGCGCTCGCGGGCGGACCGATTGGAAAATTGCGCGACGGTGATGTGATCGACATCATCGTGGATCGCGTGAATCTTGAAGGCTCGATTAATTTTATTGGCAGCGGGAATGAGCGCGTTAGCGCTAGTGAAGGCGCGCGGATTTTATCCGAGCGCGAGCTGCATCCGGACGTGACGCCTGATCCCGGATTGCCGGACGACACGCGCTTGTGGGCGGCGCTCCAGGCGGTTGGGGGTGGTACGTGGGGCGGATGCGTTTACGATGTGGACGCGATTGTTTCGGCGCTAAAAGTGTCTGGTTTCTAGTGTCTGATTTTGAGTTAAACGCTGGCGAAAGTTGAATTGAAAATGCCTAATGCTACCGCATCGATGACTGAACTCCCGCTCACGCTTTTGATTGTCGAAGACGATCAGGCGATGCGGCAGATGTGTATCTCTCTTTTCGAGCGCGAAGGCTACACCGCCGAGGGTGCGTCGAGTGTTGCGGAGGCGTATGAACGCGTTGTCAATCCGCGCGAAAGAGCGCCGATCAGCCTGGTATTGAGTGACGTGAAACTGGCGCGCGACGGCCTCGAAAGCGGCATCGAATTATTGCGCAAAATCAAAGCGGTCAAACCCGAATTGCCGATGCTGCTAATGACCGGTTACGCTGCGGTTCATGACGCGGTTGAAGCGATGAAACTCGGCGCGGCGGATTACGTCACGAAGCCGTTTGAACGCGCGGAGCTGATCAATAAAGTCGCGGCTCAATTGAAAGTGCGTGCGCTTGAAAGCCAGGTCCGAACTCTGCGTGAAGCACTCGACGATAAATTCGGAATCAAGGGTTTCATCGGCGCGAGCGCTCCGATGCGCGCGGTGTGTGAGCGTATCGAAGCGGCGGGACGGTCGATGGCGGCGGTGTTAATCACCGGGGAAAGCGGTACGGGCAAGGAGCTCGTCGCCCGGGCGATTCATCACAAAAGTACGCGCAGCGAGAAGCCGTTTATTCCGGTGAATTGCGCGGCGCTGCCTGAGAATTTGATCGAGTCTGAATTGTTCGGCCACGAATCCGGCTCGTTCACCGGCGCGACGAAAGAGGGCATCGGCTTGTTTCGAGCTGCACACGGCGGAACGATATTTTTGGATGAAGTCGCCGACATGCCGAAAGACGTTCAAGCCAAATTGCTTCGTGTGCTTCAGGACAAACGTGTGCGACCGGTGGGCTCAACAAAGGAAATTCCGGTCGATGTCCGCGTCATTGCGGCGACGAACATCAATGTGGAACGCGAGCGCACGGGGCAGACGAACACGGCGTTGCGCGACGACGTGTATTTCCGGCTCTCGGTCATCCGCATCGAACTTCCGGCGCTGCGTGAACGCCCGGATGATATGCCACTATTGATTCATCATTTTATGTCCAAGCATGCGAAGGCTGCCGGTCGTCGCGTGACCCGCGTTGCGCCTGCGGCGATGGCGGCGATAATGGCGTATGCGTGGCCCGGAAATGTTCGCGAGTTGGAGAGCGCGATTGAAAGTGCGTACGCGTTGGGACGGACGGAGGAATTGTTGCTCGAGGATTTGCCCCGGCAAATTACGGCTGTGACGCGAGCGCAACCGGGAGCGGTTGCGGTATCGGTGGGTGAGCCTGAAACGCGGGATTATTCCACGTCGGTTGTATCGCCTGCGGTTCTCGCAGCGGCGCTTCCGCCCTTGGCGACGGCAGTGGGAATGGACAGTTTCAAATTGGACGCGTTGGAAAAAGACGCTCTGGTTCGGGCGTTGCATGCGGCGCACGGCAATAAAAGCAAAGCGGCTGAATTGCTCGGTGTATCGCGTAAACGGCTGTATCGAATGTTGAACGACTGCGGCTTCGAAAAGGAAGCCGCAGACGAATGACGCAAGAGGAATGCTGACCTGTCGACGGAAGTAAATGAATCAGCTTTTGAAAACTAAAAATAACACGACCGAAACCAAAAGTGCTGCGGCGAATCCCAGGGCGAAGAAGAGCCAGCGGAGATCCTTCGGCTTGCTTTCGGTGGCGGACGCGGCTTTGGCGTAGTCGCGCGCGGTCGCGCCTATTGCTTCACCGTTGGGAGTAGTGGCAGCGTTTGCTGCGGCGTGCAGGCCCGCGTTTCCGTCTGTTACGCCGTCGAATTTGCCGGATCGCAGACGTTCCATTTTCTCGCGCAGCTTTTGGCCGTCCATGAGGAACGTCGGTTCGGAGTAGGTCGAAGGTGGCTTGACGCCGCTGAGCGCACCGGGCTCGACGGCGGGGGCTTGTGTGGTGCTCTTGGGCGAGACGATTTTGAGGGGTTGTTTCTGGCTCTCGTTGTTGAAGATTAAAATAATCACGCCGAGGGCGATGCGGTCGGCGTGGTTCAAATAGTGCTCGGCGATGGAGCGGTTGTTGACGAACGTGCCATTGGCGGATTCGAGGTCGATCAACTTATGAGTCTCACCGATTTTCGTGATCTGGCAATGGCGTCCGGACATGCCCAAAAAATCGAAGGTCAGTCCGCATTTGCTCTGGCTTCGTCCGATGATAAGCGGATCATCTCCGAGCGCGATGGTTCTTGGTTCCTTGTCAGGTTCCATGATGGTGAGCGATGCCATGTGAAGTCATTTCCTAAAAAGCGAGCTGAGCAATTATGCGACAAAACGAAGGGTATACGAAAACTTCAAATCGGTTTCTATCGCGTTTTTTCTGTATTCACAGTGAAGGGGGTACGCAATTGGTTTCCCCAAAAATCAATGACGACTGCACTGCGACATAATGTACGCGAAATACTTATGGTTATCAAAAAATCGTTTAACGCTCAAGCGTCTCCGCCGTTTTGCGGCAGGCTTCGGCGACGGTTTCAAGGTCGGTTAGAAATTGTTCGTGACGTTCTTCGGGAATGGCACTCAGCACGTCACTCTGCAAGGCGAGGGCGATGGCGCGCAGTTTCTTATAAAGGGCTTTGCCTTTCGCAGTGGCAGTGACGCGGTGGGCACGTTTGTCGCGTTCGTCTTGGCGTCGGGAAATCAAGCCGAGTTCTTCCATGCGCGAAATCAGAGCGCCGATCGTGTTGGGGTCGGAGCTCATGAGCGTTCCGAGATCGCGCTGGGACAGACCGTCGGCGGAGCCTTCGCGCAATTGCCGCAGCACGGTGAATTGATCCGGCGTTGCGGCGTGTTGTTTGATGCGCCGACGGAAAGCCTGATTGAGACCGTACCACGCTTTGCGCAGGAGCGGCGGCAGTCGGCGACGGTCGGGCGCGTCGAGTGGTTGAGTGGGTGTTGACATGAAGATTGTATTATAACGGAGATTTCAATTTTGTGATTTGCCAAATTGAGGAATGATACGGTTGGGATGACTGCGAAAAAAAGTTGAATTCTTCAAACACTTTTCGACACCACTTTGAAATCAGGCGGTGTAAGAATGTG
Source organism: Planctomycetota bacterium (assembly GCA_037129555.1). GTDB lineage: Bacteria > Planctomycetota > SZUA-567 > H5-PLA8 > H5-PLA8 > JANXLS01. The sequence goes on along the minus strand of JBAXUS010000069.1, from coordinate 2,452 downwards.
TGTTGCAGAAAGTACGTACACGTATTATTATTCCGAAATGCGTTACACGGTCACTGCTGTTTCGAAAAGGAGTTCGATGCGTATGAGCAAAATTCCGACGTTGAAAAAACTGTTTTCCCTGATCTCCGTTACGATGATCGTTGCTGCGACGGACTGCGCGTTCGCGGCGGACAACGTCGCCAACGGCTGGCTGAATTGGCGCGGACCGCATCAGAACGGCACGAGTGACGAAACCAACCTTCCCGACACGTGGGCCGTAGGTGGAGAGAACAATTTATGGGTCCGCGATATTCCTGGGCAATCCGCGCCGGTCATCGCCAATGGTCGTCTTTACGTGATGGGGATGAAGGGCGAGAACGATGCGAACATGCAGGAAGGACTTTTCTGCCTCGACGCCGCGACCGGCAAGATTATTTGGGACCGCTGCTACAACGATTTCACCAGCGACACGATCTACCTTCGTTACGCCAGTTCCGCACCGGTTGTCGATCCTGAGACGGGCAATATTTTCTCGCTCGGATCGCAGGGCTTCATGTCGTCGTACGATTCTGAAGGCAAGCTGCTCTGGCAGCACACGATGATGGACGAACTCGGATTCATGACGTTCCCGAACGGGCGCACTGGACGACCCGTCATTGAAGGACCGCTCGTCATCGTCAGCTGTACGACTGCCAACTGGGGCGCGAACGGCCCTGCTGCGAATCGCTTCTACGCGTTCGATAAAAAGACGGGTGATCTGGTTTGGGCTTCGAATACGGAGTCGCGCCCGAAAGAAAATTCGCTCTCGACACCGATCATCGAATGGGTCGGCAATAAGCGTATGATGTATGTCGCGGGCGGCGATGGAAATCTCTATGGCATCAATTCACACACCGGCGAAACGGTCTGGATTTATCCGATGTGCAAGAGCGGCATGACCTCGACTGTCGTCACCTATAAAGGGATGATCATCGCGGTGCATGGTCGCGAAAATTTAGACGTATCCGGTATCGGTCGTATGGTCTGCTTGAAGATTCCAGAAGACACCGCCGCCGTCGATGGCAAGCCGAAGGTGCTCGACAAGTCCGTTGAAGTCTGGCGCAGCGATGTCAGCAGTTTTGGATCGTCGCCGATTTTGGTGGGCGAACGCATTTACATCAGCGACGATCCAGCGCGCTTGTGCTGCGTTGATGCGAATACGGGCAAAATGATCTGGCGAAAAGCGCTGAGTGTTGAAGTCGTGTTCTCATCTATTGCGTACGCTGATGGCAAGTTGTTCGTACCGGTCCTCGACGGCACGTTCTTCATCATCAAGCCTGGCGACACAGAAGAGTCGACGAAGATTTTGAGCAAAGTAAGACTCGACGCGAAGTGCTGCGGCGCCCCGGCGATTTGCGATGGTCGTGTTTATATTCAATCCGGTTTGCAGATGGACGGCAAGCTGTACTGCATCGGCAAAAAAGACGCGAACCAAAAAGCACCTGCGTGGCCCGCCGCTGAAAAACGTGCGCCTGGAGCGCTCGCGAAGTTCATTGGTGTCCCCGCCGATTTCCTCGTTCATCCCGGCAAGACACTGTCGTTGCGCTTGCTCGGTGTTGATAAAGACGGCCAGTTCCTCCCGGAAAATCCGGACGATGCGAAGAAGGCGAAATGGGAGCGTTACATTCCGCCGACTGCGAAAGTTAAAGCGATGATCAGCGGCGACGTGACCGATGGCGTCTTCAAAGCCGAAGACAAATTGATTCCGTCTGCCGGCGCATTGAAGGCTGACCTCAATGGCATCATCGGTACGACGCGCGGACGTATCATGCCCAGCTTGCCAATTCACGTGAAGTTCGATAGCGCTGTGTTGATTCCATCTGAAACTGATCCGACTGCGAAGTTCGCGTATCCGCCGCTGCCGTGGATTGGTGCGCGCTTCCGCTGGGAAATCCGCGAGCTGAACGGCATCAAAGCGCTGTACAAAACGGTCGACAACAAATTATTCCAACGCGCGATGACCTTCGTCGGTTCGCCGGAAATGAGCGACTACACGATTCAGGCTGATGTGCTCAGCGCCGGTGAAAAGAAGAAGTTCATCGTCAAAATGTCCGAAGTCGGTGTCGTCTGCCAGCGCTATATTGTCATCCTGAAAGGTGGCAGTCAGGAAATTGAAATCAACAGCAATTTCGAACGCTTCCGCGTCGCGACGAAATTCGCGTGGACGCCGGATACGTGGTACACGATCAAAGCGCGCGTGGATATTGACCCGGCGACGGGAGCCGGAGTGGTTCGCGGCAAGGCGTGGAAGAAGGGCGAGCCGGAACCGGAGAAGTGGACCATCGAAGCACCGCACCAGACCGCACACAAAATAGGCGCGCCCGGCGTGTTCGGATTCGTGCCTCAAGAAGTGCCCGTGTATATTGACAACATCGTTGTGACGCCAAATAAGTAGCAGTTCTCCCCTCTCCCCTTGGGGGAGAGGGGTCGGGGG
>JBAXUS010000068.1:0-29919 GCA_037129555.1 Planctomycetota bacterium | reverse complement strand
TGCCGCTGGTTGGGATAGGTGGGTTGATTGGGTATTTGATTGATCGGAAGCTGGGGTAATGCGAGGACTGAGTTATGAGCCAAGACCATTTTGCACTCGTCCTGTCCTTGTTGATGATACCGTTTACTATCGGTGTCCTTTACTGGTTTCTTGTTTTGCCGGATAAGCGGTTGAATCAATGGGCGCAAAAGCGTGGATTGAAATTGATCACATCGGACGACGTGACGAATTCGGATAATCCCTACAGTATTGCGCGCGGACAAATCGTTTTTCGAATAAAAGTTCTTAATCCGGACGGTATGGAACGGACTGGCTATCTTAAATGTGGTAGCGTTTATGGTGGGTTGCTATCCGACTATTGCGAAGAGTTTTGGGATGACAAAAAACCGTTATAATTCTTTCTAATTTCACTCGACTTCACCAGGTCCTCTGCATATAGTGCTACGGCTCAAAACGTGCGCGGCTGTTTTGATGTATTTTCATATTTTTTACGCCGCATGAATCAAAGGATCGCCGCAATTCGCGGGGTGGTTTGAACGGCTGCTGTGGTTCAACAGCGCTTGGTTTTCTCCTCTGTGGAGACGACCTGAAATCGGCTCGCGGCTCGGTAATGGAACGCAACGACGTTCCGGAAAGAACAGCTTTACGATGGCCATTGTCAATGCTAAAGATTTGTTGCTCACGGGTGCCCACTTCGGGCATCGCACGTCCCGCTGGAATCCGAAGATGGAGCCGTACATTCTCGGCAAGCGGAACAAGATTCACATCATCAATCTGAAGGAAACCGTTCGCGGCGTCATCGCGGCGTACCACTTCTGCAAAAAGATTACGTCCGAAGGCAAGCAGGTGCTCTTCATCGGCACGAAGCGCCAGGCCAAAGAATTGATCACGATGCACGCGCAACGCTGCGCACAGCCCTACGCCGCCGAACGCTGGTTGGGCGGTACGCTAACGAATCTTTCGACGATCCGCCTGCGCGTTCAGCGCTTGTTGGAACTCGAAAGCATGGACGCTGACGGTTCGATCAACACCTACTCCAAGAAGATGCAGTCATCCTTGAACCGCGAAAAGCGTAAGATCAAGCGCAATTTGGACGGCATCCGCTCGATGGAAGGTTTGCCGGGCGCGCTGTTCGTCGTCGATCCGAACGTTGAACACAACGCAGTCATGGAAGCCCGCCGCTTGTCGATCCCGGTCATCGGCATGTTGGACACCGATGCCGATCCGACGATGATCGACTTGCCGATCCCGGCGAACGACGACGCGATCCGCTCGATCGATCTCGTGGTCTCGAAGCTCGCCGACGGCTGCCTTGAAGGCGCCAACCTGCGCAAGTCCGCGCCGGAATTGGCCCGCAAAGCCGCCCACCAGGAATTGGTGAAGAAGGCTGAAATCAACGCGGAAGGCCAGAAGTAATTTCTCGCCGTCGCTGTTTTTTGGCGAGCGAAGCGAGCTAAGTCCCCCTCGCCCCTTGGGGGAGAGGGGCTAGGGGAGAGGGGTCGGTTAATCCATGACTTCCGATTACTCGATGACTCTCCTTGAAAAAGCCCGCGCCCTGCGCAAAAGTATGACGCCCACGGAGAAGATTCTGTGGGCAAGATTACGCGGCAAACGGTATGCAGGTTTAAAATTCAAAAGGCAACAATTTATCGGCAGATACATTGTCGATTTTTATTGCGCCGAAGCATTGGTCGCCGTCGAGTTGGACGGCGACTCGCATGTTGGACGGGAACGTTACGATACTCAGCGGGACGCTTGGCTGAAAAGCGAAGGGCTGAGAATCGTACGCGTCTGGGATAATGAAATTTATACGAATCTTGAGGGCGTGTTGGAGCTGATTTTCAACACGTGTGCGGCGGCGACCGCCGTACCCCTCACCCCTAGCCCCTCTCCCCCAAGGGGAGAGGGGGACCGGTGCGCTGCGAGGCTTGGGACTCGTTGAATAATTCGAATTTACAAAAGACCATAAGAAGGAGCACAAAAAAACATGGCAGACATTACCGCACAGATCGTTGGCAAATTGCGCGAAAAGACCGGCCAGCGCTTGATGGATTGTAAAAAGGCTCTCTCCGAAACGCAGGCTGACGGAGCCAATGGCGAAGGCGTCTGGATCGAAGCCGCTGAAGCTTGGTTGCGCAAGAAGGGCCTCGACAAGGGCAGCGCGATGGCTGAAAAGGCCGCGTCCGAAGGGTTGCTCGGACACAAGATCACCAACGGTGGCACGACGTTGACGGTCGTTGAAATGTCCGCCAGCACCGACTTCTCCGCGAAGAACGCTGAGTTCGTCAAGTTGCTTGGTGAATTGGTTGAAATCGCCGACGCGAAGAAACTCGACAGTGTCGAAGCGCTCAACGCAGAGTTGATCAACGGCACGAGCGTCTCGGACACGGTTAAGACGTTGGCCGGCAAGATCGGCGAAAACATCGGCGTCAAGCGTGTCGTTCACTACAGCGGCGACATCGGTTTCTACATTCATCACGACAATAAGCAGGGCGCGATTGTTGAATTGAATGGCGTGACGGGCGACAAAGCAGCGGCTGTCGGCAAGGATATTTCCATGCACATCGTCTTCGCCAAACCAGCGTGCCTGACGCGTGAAGAAGTTTCGAAGGAAGCGTTGGCGAAAGAAACGGCCATCGTAATGGATAAGCTCAATACGGATCCGAAGAACGCGGGCAAACCGGCCGCGATTCTCGAAAAGATCGCTGCGGGCCAGGTCAACAAGTTCTATTCGACGCTCGTGTTGCCCGACCAGGAATACTACAAGGACGGCAGCAAGTCCGTCGCCAAGGTACTGGCCGAAAGCGGCGCGACGGTCAAGCGCTTCACGCGGTTTGAAGTCGGCGTGATCTAAAAATTGAAGAGCGTGCGCCGGCCAAAAACCGGCGCACTTTTTTGATCGATTGAAGAAACTCAGGATGGGGTAAAACCATAATGAAAAGAATTCAGGTCACGATCAAACAGTTGCCCGGCGCAAATCCGAAATACCCCTTGCACGAATATCTTTTCGACGCTGCGGAAGGTTGGGAATTCAGCCCAGCTGAGAGTACCGACAGCGACGATACTCATGTCTTGGTGTTTTACGGTCAATTCGAGCACGGTATCGTCGCCATGCTGCGAGACACTCCACGTCCGGATGAAACTTACGAAATCGCGGTAACTGAAATCTCAGATGCAGAGTATCAAGAGATAAAGACAGCGATGGACGAATTCGAAGACGATGCTGAATTTTTCGCACGAATGAAAGCCAAGTACCACTGATTCGTATTTTGTAAAACAGGAGTTTCATTCATGTACAAACGCATCATCTTGAAATTGTCCGGTGAAATGCTGGGTGGCGAATCCGGAAAAGGGCTCGACACATCGGCGCTCCAGAGCATTTGCGAGCAGGTCATTGAAGTCAACAAAATGGGTGTTGAGACGTCGGTCGTCATCGGCGGCGGCAACATCATGCGCGGCGAAAAAGCGGCGCAGCAAAGCGGTTTGCTGCACCGCGCGACCGGCGATTACATGGGCATGTTGGCGACGGTGATCAACGCGCTCGCGTTGCAGGACGCGCTCGAAAGCATGGGCGCAGAGACGCGCGTGATGTCGGCGATCAAGGCGGAAGAAGTTTGCGAGCCGTACATCCGCCGCAAAGCGCTGCGCCATTTGGAACTCAAGCGCATCGTGATTCTCGCGGGCGGCACGGGCAATCCGTACTTCACAACTGACACCACCGCCGCGTTGCGTGCGATGGAATTGAAAGCTGAAGTGTTGATGAAAGCGACGAAAGTCGCCGGCGTCTTCGATTCCGATCCGCACAAGAATCCGAACGCGGTCAAGTACGACAAGTTGTCGTACATGAAGGTGCTGCAGGACCGCTTGAACGTGATGGACACAACGGCGATTTCGCTCTGCATGGACAACAACCTGCCGATCCTCGTGTTCAGCTTGAAAGAGCCGGGAAATATTCGCAAAGCCGTGATGAAAGAAAACATCGGAACGATTGTGTCGGCCGAAGGTTAGTAAGCTGCGTGGGGTGGCGAAATTTTGCAACAGAATGTACTGTCAATTCAACCGAGCCTCTGGTAGAGTGCTCGCCCTTGATTGATATTCTTTACTCGAAAGGAAGCAACAGAGATGGCACAGAAGAAGCATACCGGATGGGAACGCAAGAAGGCTCGCCGCGCTGAACACCGCGCCAAGCGCAAAGAAGCGTTCAAGAAACTCGCCGCCTAATTTCGGCGCTTGTTGAATCCGGACGACTTGAAACAGGCTGAAAACACGACGATGTTTTCAGCCTGTTTTTATTTTGGATGGTTGACCTATTTCCGCATCATGTGCGATTCGCTCAATGCCCTTGAACCTCCAGCGATTGAGCTGTAGAGTTTTTACAGTGTGCCGTCTTGATGCTCGTAAGATATTGGTGGTCTCGGCGCTTTCCTGTACTCATCGGACGTTTTATGGAAATTCAAGTCGGCGGAAATTCGTTTCAACAGGATCGTCCCGGGACGCGCATGCGCATCGTCCTGCGCCCGGAAGACAGCCAGAAGCCAGGTCGTGTGCGGGTGGCCTTTTCGTGGATGTTCAAACTCGTCATCGCGGTCGCAGCCGGCGTCTTCTGTGTGGCCATCGTGTCATACGCTCCGTTCGGAGGCCCAGCCATTTCCGCCTTCGTCCCAACGCATTGCACCCTGCTGGTTCAAGCGCCCAGTGGAGCCGCATTGCACCGCGCTCTGGTCGATGATCCGGCGTTCAACGAAGCGCTCAACGATCCCGACACAGCCGCATTCGTCGCCTCGTTTTCTAAATCCCAATCACCGAACGACAGCGAGAGCGACGCAGCCGATGCCGCGCCGCGTTCCGTCCATACGCTAATTGACTCGGCCTTCGCGAAACTACCTTGGCCCGTTTCTCTTGTCATTCAGCCCAATGCGTCGGGGTTGTATCCGTTCGTCGGAGGCGAATGTGCGCTCGCGTTGGAACCGTCCGACGATCCCAGTTCGCCCGCGAAAAAAGGCGCGGCCAAAGCTCTGATCTTCACCCGCTTGAGCGGATCGAGCGGGCATCTCGCTCGGCTGGGACTCGTATTTTTTTCAGGAACGAAAAGCGTCGCTGTCTTCGATTTGGGAGGAGGTTTGATCGCCATCGGATTCAATGGTGCGCGACCCGCGTTTGAACCGCACGCGCCGCCGATGGTCGTCTCGACTCACACGACCGCAGCGCCACGTCCTGACTCGTCGCCCATGCCGCTGCTACGTGTTTCATTCAGCCCGAGAGCGCCCGGCTCGACGCCGGTTCCAAAAGAACAGCCCTTGGATTTAACTCAACCAGCCATTGGCCGATTGTTCGAAGAGGGTGTTCCAGAATCCGTGTTGAAAGCGTTGATCAGTCCGCCCACAGTAGGCGACATGCTGAATTGGAAAGCGCCACCCGCACTAGCCCGAATTGATTTCGTTGCCGGGACGAATGGCACGTTCTCCGCGCGCGGACGCATTGAAGGCGACGTTCCAAATATTGTACACAACAGCAACGCCTCGTCCGAAAAAAGCAGCGAACCACGAAGAGAAGAAAGCAGTGTCGATTTCCTTCCCGGCGCTCCGATGGCAGAATTTGTGTTGCCGATTGATCTTCGCGCGTGTTTTCTGAAGCACGTTGAAGGCGCGATGAAAATGGTCAGTGGCGCAACGACTTTGACGCGCGGACAACAGATGTGGTCATCACGATTTCAAGTGCTGGCAACTGACCGCGTGGACCTCGACGCGTCGCTCTGGCCTGCAATCGGGCATGTTGCAATCCTTCACATCAATGAAGCCAAAAAAGACGAAGGCGCGACACCGATGGGCACGATCAAAGCATGGTTGCCGAGTTTCATCCAAAGTCCCGAAACCTATTTCGCGCTGGCCGATTTGGCGCGCGCGCGTTGGGATTATGTCTTTGATCACACCGATCCGATCACGGTCAAAACGCAATTCGTCAAACGTTTTCGCGCCGAGAATCCCAGCACTGATCCAAGAGGTGATCGCTTCGTGCTGGCGACTGGAAAAATCAACGCGCCTGCGTGGAGCATCGGATCACGAGGGCTAAGAATCACGACCGATGCTGGGCCGTTCGCGCTCCTTCGCGGGCCAGACGAAACTGAATTCATCGCGCCTCCCGCCGCGCTCAACGCTTACCGCGCACGGCTCGACGGTGCGCGGCTGGCCCCGACAGTCGAATCGCTCGTGACGCTGTATTACGACGAACTCGAAGCTGAACTCGGCTCCCAAAAATTCCTCGCTCAAAATCCCGACCGCAAGTTGAACATCCGCCTCGCCAACAAAGCGTCATGCTTGCTTGGAAGAATCGCGCTCGAAATCGTTCCCGACACGACCGGAGCCGACATAAATGCTAATTGGAAACTTGGCAGCATTGCCAGTGCTGCGCCCAAAACGGCAGGCAATGCGATACCGTCGCCCGGGCAAAAAAAGGACAGTAAAAAGATCGACGACGATGACGCGCCACCGCCGCCACCTGGCAATTAAAGTGCTCCTTCACGAAAGTTATATTGATGAACTCCACCACGACGTTTCTTGTTGCAATCGTATTATGGAGTGTCGCGCATACACTTCATGCCGCTCAATTTGAACAGATTGTCATCCCGGAAAAGTGCCATCCTGCAGTGACCTCCGCCGCGCGCATCATGGCCAAAAAACTGGGCTTGCCTGAGACGGCTATTCGAATCTCATCGCGCGCTGAAACGCCCGCTCCCGGGGTGCTCATATTGATGGTCGTCGCCAACCAGCCCGGTATCGCACACGATGGCTATTCGTTTACGTCCGGCAACGGCGGGGCAATCATCGCAGGTGTGCGGCCGCGTTCGCTTTTATTCGCTGCGGGCGACGTGCACCACTGGCGCGACAAAGTCGGCGCAGTGTGGCTCCGCGATCCTGCATTTGCAATCCGTACCGCGTCGATACATGGCCGTCTCAGCATTGCCGAATACGTCGCAAAACTGGGCGTGAATGTAGTGCTCGGCAGCCGAGGAAGCAGTGTCACGTTTGAAAAATCGATGCCCGAAGTGTTCAGACATCTCGACGCGTCCACGCAAGCCAAATTGCGCAAGCAGCAGGCTTCGGATTCAGCGCATCAAGCAGAACTCGCTCAGGCGTGCCGGGACGCGGATGTGGACTATTTCCCGCTCCTATACGGCAACGATTTCGCGCGCTGGTCGCCCGCGCTTTTGGACGCCGTCCTAAAAGAATATCCCAGCGCAAAAGGCACACCCGCCCCAACATCGTGGGAACGCGCGTCGTTGTGTTTGTCGGACCCGGCCACCGGGAAAATCATCGAAGCGTATGTACGCGAATTCGCCGAACAAAGTCACGGCACCGGATTGTATGCGACGTTCTGGGATCATTATGGCCTGTACTGCCAGTGTGACCGCTGCATCAAAAATGGACTGACTAAATTCCAGAATGAACTATTCGAATGTGTCAAACACTATCGCGCTGCAGTCGCACCGTTGAATCAAAAACTGGTCGTTCGAACCTGGTCATCCGGCGTTCCGCACTGGCTCGTAGACCAATGGGTTCACGCCCCAGGATACGACAATTTCGGCGGGACGGGTATCGATTTATGGTCGCGCGTCATCCATGATCTTCCACCCGACATCGTCATCCAAACAAAAGTGTACCACGCCGATTGCCAGCCCGACGCACGCTTCTCGACACTCTTGGGCACGGCTAAACCGCACACAGAAATCGCTGAATGGCAGATCACCGGACAGACCACCGGACGCTTTTATTTCCCGGCATCGACCGTCAACCACACGGTGTGGACGATGAAAAAAAGTTTCGAACTGGTCGGTGCGTCCGGGGGCGTGAGCCTCTTTCCGGGCGGAACGAAGCAATCGAATTACACCCTTTTCGATGACATCGCCAACAGCATCAATGTGGCCTCCTGGCGCGAACTGGCATGGAATCCTGGCGCGGATATTCAAGCCATTTGGCTCGACTGGGCTACGCCGATTTACGGCGAGAAGGCAGCGCCGCACATCGTCAAAGCGCTGCAACTTTCCGAACCCGCCGTGAACCGTTTGTTCTCGACGCTCGGCATGGGTTCGGACACGAACTCTGGATTTGCGAATACGATTCAACGCCGCGAAACGTTGTTGAAATACACGAACCGATATTTCCTTCCCGAAGGACAAAAGCTCCTCGAACCCACGCTCGAAAATGTCGAGCGCGTGATTGCAGAGAAGCGCGATTGCGAAAAGCAGATCGCCGACATGTTCCACGAATTGGAACTCGCCAAACCAGATTTGAAAAAGGAACAGTACGATGAACTGGCGACTCGCTTCGGATGGCTGCGCGAATTCGCTATCGTCACGCGCGAGTTGGACTCAAGCCTCTGGCGCTACCGCTTCCTGCGCCATCAAGCAGAGATGTTGACAACTGATCCCACCCAAATGAAATTCCTAGCACAAGCATTCGACACCGTCAAAGCGCAGCAAAAAAAGCTCTTTAAATTCGACCCGGCCCAGCGCTTCAGTTGCTACGATGTTCCGCTCGGTGAATTGAAACAAAAACCGTCGCTGGGAAGTCCCATCACATTGATGCGCGAATTGTACGCGGCGACATTGCAATGCGTGGAATCCGAAGTCGGCCCGGAAGGCGTCCCAGCCGAATGGCGTCGTGCCGATGCGCGTCCCGCAAAAGTAGATATTAAGCCCAGCGTAGATGCTGACAAAAATGCGGACTAAACGTTCGAAAATAGCTCGGCGTTCAGAATCTCATCCTTGCCTAGCCCTTGCATATCGTCCTGGCACGTTGGTCGAGATTGAATGGACCGCACCAATTCGTCCGGCGCTTTTTCATACGCGAGTTTGTAATACGGTGCGGGTGATTGTTCGAATGGATACGCCGCCAACAACGGCTCCAAATCGCTCCACTCAACAAACGCAGTTTCACCGGGCGCGTCGTCTGCAATCGGCGGCTGAGCTAATTCGTTTCGAGCGATGATGACCATGTCCACGCGCGGTAAAAATATTGGAATAGCATCGGGCCAGACGACGACCGATTTAACAACGCCACCATGTTTGATGTACATGATCGTTGGAATGAAGACGTCGATCATCAACCGGTCTTAGCGCTCGACCACGTCCACATTCCAACGCCAATTTCGTTCCATCAAGTCCGTCGGATAGTGGTTTCGAACGCGGTCCTTTTCGTGAGCAAGAGCGCCGCAGGCCAGCGCGTTGCCGTGGTTCCATCCGCTCAAAAATCCTACATCTGTGAACGGCCCATGCCCCATTCCACCAATTTGCGGGTCGTCAATCGCGAGGTTGAAATGGTCTATAAAGGCGCGGATTTCACGCAGTGCTTCCAGCGCGAAGACGTGCGGCCGCGCGTAGTTCATGTTGAAGACGACCCAATAATCATCGCCCTCTTCTTTGGCTAGTTGTGCGGCGGATTCATCGTCCGAACCGAAGTCATCGTTGTCACTGGCCGCGTCTGAAAGCTCGAACGAGAAATAGACGCCGGTACTATCGTTCTCGTACCAGACCGCCGTGTCGTCAATCGAGTAGTGCCGACGGTCATCGAAGTACTCTTCGAAATCGTGGCGGTCAGGCTGGCGGTCGGTTGCTTTTAAAAAAAGATCGTAGCTCATGCGTAATTTCCAAATCGGGTCCGGGGTCCACTATACAAACGGACCCCGGCCCCTAAAAGCAAAGACAGTACTATTATTTGTGAACGTGGCCGTGTTCTTCAATCTTGACGTTGTACTTTTTTCCATCCGGAAGAATGATGACGATGCGACCGTTCGGCTCTTCCTTCAACACGTCGTCGGTGGCTTCCCACTTCGAATCTTTGCCCTTCATTTCGATCTGCTTGTTGCCGGCCTTCGAGGTCAGATTCAGCTTCGGCGCTTCCTTCGGTGTGTACGGTGTTTTCTGATCCGCGAGCAGACAATACACCGTCAACGTCCCGGCTTTGTCGTCGTGAATCACTTCGACGTGATGATCGTCGGCGTCGCCAACTTCCACCAGAGCACCGCCGTTCGGTCCCTTGCCGCCGTGCTCGTGCTTCTTCTCTTCCGCGTACGTGGTCGAGAACAATCCCAGCGCGACGCATGCCAGCAACGCCGCAAACAAACTCTTCGACTTAACCATGTGCTATGTCTCCTTTGAGTGTGGGCGGCTCGACTGACACGTCATCCGAAAAATCCTCGGCCGCCCGGTCGAGGTGATGCGGTGTGGCGATGCGCTCGGCACCGCGTTTTCCAAACGTCCAGAACACTCCGGGCGTCACGATGAAATCCAAAAGCGTGCTGGAGATCAGCCCGCCCAAAATCACGGTTGCGACAGGATACAGAATCTCGCGCCCGGGTTCGTCGGGAGTCAACACGAGCGGGACGAGCGCGATGCCGCTGCATAGCGCGGTCATCAACACCGGGACCATGCGTTCCTGTCCGGCACGAATAATCATCGCTTCGCTGAAGGGTTCGCGTTCCTCGCGCATGAGATGGATGTAATGGTCGATCAGCAAAATCGAATTTCGCGCGGCGATGCCTCCGAGCGAAATCAACCCCACCAATGTCGCGACGGTCATCGTTTGTTTGGAGACGACGATGTAGACGACCGCACCGACGAACGCCATCGGGATGCTCAACAGGACCTGTGCGCTGAGGTTCACGGATTTGAAGTGCATGTACAAAATCAAAAACATCGCGACGAACGAGATGATGCTCAAGATAAAAATGAGCCGCGTCGCTTCAGCTTGCGCTTCAAATTGCCCACTCACGCGAATCGCATATTCAGGCGTCGTCGCAAGTTTCGCCCGGATGGGGTCCAGAACTTTCTCAACATCAGCGACGACTTCGCCGAGCGAGCGCCCGGCGACGTTGCATTGCACGACGGTGCGTCGCGAGACATTTTCGTGATTGATGTTGTTCGGCGTCTTCACCAGGTCCACGTCTGCCACGTCGGATAAACGGATCATGTCACCATTCGCGGCGCGCAGTTGCAACGCACGAATCCCAGCGAGATCATTGCGGCTTTTTTGCGCCACCGTCACAACGATGGGGTAGCTCGCTTGCCCAACGATCATGCGCGAGACTTCTTCTCCGCCGCCGCTCATTTCAACGAGTTCGCCCACATCTTTTACGGACACGCCGTAGCGTTTCATCGCGTCGCGATTCGGCTTGATGGCAAGTTGTTCGATTTGAATTTGGGACTGCTTATATAAATCTTTTACGCCGGGAATTGGTTTCAAAGCGGCTTCGATTTGATCCGCTGTGCGGCGCAATACTTCCAAATCGGGTCCGAATACTTTCACGGCCACTTGAGCATTGACGCCCGAGAGCAGATGACTGAGCAGATGCGACAGCGGCTGATCGACTTCAGTTGCGGCTCCGGGAAATTCGATGGCCAGCTTGGTGCGGATTTCGTCTTTGATCTCTTCAACTTTCCGCCCCGCCGCCGGATCGTACGTCGTGATCGCTTCGGACGCGTTGACGCCTTCGGCGTGTTCATCGCCCTCCGCTCGGCCCGTGCGACGAGCCACGTGTTTGACACCTTTAACTCCCGTCAACAATTTCTCCAAGCGTTGGCCGAATTGGTTTGATGCTTCGAGACCAGTATCGGGCGGGAGAATCAGATTGACCTGCGACACGCCTTCATTCAATGTCGGCAGGAACGCGGAACCTTGCGTCGCGAGCAGCATCACTCCAATGGCCACGCTCGCGATCAGTGCAGCGAGAATCGGCATGGGAAATTTGAGACTGAAACGAATCGCGAGACCGGAAAGCTTTTTCAATTGTCGAACCAGCCAGCCATCATCGGCGTGTTTCGCAGTGACACTTTTTCCGAGCAAGTAATAGCACAGCACCGGAGTGACTGTCATCGACACGACGAGTGACGCAAGGACGCTGATGATGTACGCAATGCCGATCGGCGTGAACATGCGGCCTTCAAGTCCCGACAAATAAAACAGCGGCAAGTACACGACGACGACGAGCAGCGTGCCGATGACGATAGGCTTTCGCACTTCGCTCGAGGCTTGGAAGATCACTCGCAGTGGATTGACAGGTTGAGGAAGCGTGGCGTTGTGGCGCAGTCTGCGGAAGACGTTTTCGACATCGACAATCGCATCGTCCACGAGCGCACCAATCGCCACAGCGATGCCGCCGAGCGTCATGGTATTTATGGAAAGACCGAACGCGGCGAAGATGATCGCGGTCATGGCGATGGACAATGGAATCGCAGTGAGCGTGATGAACGTCGTTCTGAAATTTAGCAAAAATATAATGAGGATCACGACGACCAGAACCGCTCCGTCGCGAACGGCGTCGAAGACATTTTTGATCGCGCGGTGAATGAAGTCCGCCTGTTGAAACAAGTCACCGATGACGTCGTAATCCAGCGGTAACGTCTTCTGAATTTGATTGAGTTCTTTTTGAACGCGTTCAGTCAACGCGACGGTGTCAACACCGGGCTGTTTGAAGACGACCATGATCACGCCGGGATTTCCATTGATCCCGGCATCTCCGCTCTTAATGGCGGCGGGTCCGAAATCGATGGCCGCGACATCGCCGACGGTGACGGGCCGGGCGGCGTCGGACTTGATGACAGCGGACGCAATTTCAGCTTGAACGGCGACGCGGCCGGTGACCGTCACGACCGGGCCTTTCGCGCCGATCGTGATGAAGCCTCCGGACGCGTTGACGTTTGCGGATTTGACCGCGTCAACGACATCCATCATCGTGACATTGTGAATGCGTAATTTGTTGGGATCGACCGTGATTTGAAGTTGCCGAGCCGCTCCGCCGATGGTGACTACTTGGGCGACGCCGGCCAGAGACATCAAGCGCGGTCGGATATTGAGATCGCAGAGCGCACGAATGTCGGAGATGTCTGTCTTGCCGCTTTTGCTTTTGACGCCGACGAGTTGAATCTGGCCCATGATGCTGGAGATCGGGGCCATTTGAACATCGACTTCTTTCGGCAGCCGCGCTTGAGCGAGTTGCAGTTTTTCCTGGACGATTTGGCGGTTGCGATAGATGTCGGTTTCCCAACCAAATTCAATTTGAATCACGCCCAGTCCCAGCCCGGATGCAGAGCGCACTCGCGTTACGCCGGTTGCGCCGTTGAGGGCTTGTTCGATCGGTTGCGTGACGAGACGCTCGACGTCCTCGGGAACCATCGCGTGAGCCTCGGCCATGATCGTGACCGTCGGGCGGTTCAAATCGGGGAGCACGTCGATGGGCAAGCGCAGGGCCGTGTAGGCACCATAGAACGAGATCAGCAACGCTGCGGCAACGATGAAGACGCGGTTTTTCAGTGCAAAGGCGATGACATTATTCAGCACGTTTTTAACTCCGAAGAGATTGCAATCCGAACACGATTAGTGGTTGTGCCCGGCATGGGGATCGATGGCGCCGCCGCTGGATTTCAGGGCGAGACTCAGGCCGAACGCACCGCGTTGAACAACGGTGTCGCCCGCAAAAAGCTCAGACGTTTTTGAATCCAGCACAACGACATCGTGATCCTGGAACAAAATCACAACCTTCGCCGGTTTGAATGAATCACCGTTTTGGATATAGACGACTTTCTCGGGGCCGTCGTCCGCGACCGCATCAGCAGGAAAAACGTAAACATCTTTGAGCGTCTTGACTGGGACGCGAAGTTGATAGCGCGTTCCTTCGTGTAGTTTCCAACTTCGGAATTTGGCCGAATCGGTGGCACCGGCGATTTTAAAATCCTGCGATCCGGACGCTTCGTTTTGCACGGGAATATATCCAAACGCTCCGGCAGAATGCGGATGTTCGCCCGATTCATCGCTCCCGACGTAGAGAATGTTCAGCGCTTTGAGGCTGGGGCCAGAACCGTCGATCAACGGTGCGGCCTCGATTGCCTGATGTGTGCTGTACGCGGCGGCGAGCGTTTGGAATTCGTCGCCGGTCGGTTGCGCTCGGAGGAACATCTGGCGGGCATCCGAAAGCACCACCAACTTTGCTCCCGCTTCAACTTTGTCGAATGGTTTGACGAGAACTTTTTGAATGTCCCAATCCGCGACGCCGGCGAACGTCGGAATGGTGACCTCAACGACGGGATTGAATGCACCGACTGCATGCAGCGATTTGATGTGCGTAAGCGTGTGGCCTTGTTGCAGCAGCCCGGCGATATCAGAAAAGTGAGCGGCCGCTTTGGAATCGGACTTCAGGAAATCGATGAGTTCTTGAGTTGCGAGGCCCATGCCGGTGAGTTCACCCAGCACGGCGATGGTCCAGGCGGTCTCACCATCAGTGCTGTGCAGCAGTGCGTTGATGGCGTCGGAACGATCATTCCAGAGCCCCCCTTTTCGCAGTGCGCGCTGCCAAATGTCGCGGTTGTAAAGCGAGATATTTTTACCGGTCTCGATTTCAGCAATTTGCTCGGCGGTGAATCCGTGGAGGTTCAAATTATCCCGGGCGTTGGCGAGGTCCTGTTCGTTCCGGGCCAATTCGTAGCGCAGATCAATTTCAGTTTTGCGCGGAAGCAAGGTGGGTTCGCTCGATGCTTTTGTGAACGCTTCGACGCGTGTCAATTCAGTGCGTAATAATTGTGTTCCTCTCAAGGCGCGACGAACATCGGAGACGGCGGAGTGGATTTGCTCGTTCGCCGGTTTGATGATTTCGTCCGTGAGCTTTAATACGGGACGCGGGAAGGGTTCGCGGAGCAGTGTCACGACGATGGCTCCATTTGTAGCGACGGTGCCAGGGCGTACGCGAACGTCGCGAACTACGCCGGAAACGGGCGCGACGACAGGTTGCGTGGCGTTCGGAGAATCGACGACAGTTGCTGGGATTGTTTTGTACAGCACGTAGTCGCTGGTCTCGGCGTCTTTCATCGTCACGCCGAGATTGAGAATCGTCTGCTTGGACAACCCGCTCGGTGCAGCTGCAGCATGCGCGGCGTGATCGTGACCGCCATGTGAATGACCGTGAGCATCGCCGCCTTCTTCACCGCCGCTGCCGCCTGATTTACGGCTGCCCACAACCCATCCACCTGCGATGCCGATGGCCGCGAAAAAGACGCAGAGAAACAACACATAAAACGCTTGATTGACATTCTTGCTCATTTAACGGGCTCCTTGCAAATGGGGCAGTTTACGATCGGCGAAGGGGTGCCGAGCGGCGGGGTGTCTGAGGGCGATTCGTTCGGAAAAGGAAGCAGCGGGTAGCCGATGGCTTGTTCGAGTTCGACCCACGCGCTGCGTAACGTCATTTCTGTTTCAAGTACATCGAGTGACACAGCGCGTTGATTACGTTCGGTCTCCAGATATTTCAGCGTGTCGGATGTACCGGCTTCGATGCCCTTCTTGGCGAGCGCGGAATTCTTTTCAGCGCGAGGCAGGACCAGCGTTTTGAGCATCTGAAGCTTGTCGAAAGCGAGCTTGTTGTTTGCATACGCACGGTCGAGCGCGGCGAGTGCGCGATTGGCAGCGGCTTCGAATTTGACGCGGATTTCTTCGCGCTTTTGTTTGGCCGACGCGATGCCCTGCTGGTTGCGATCAAATAGAGGAATGTCGAGTCCCAGGGTCAGGCCGACAGTCGTCTTTTTCTCGCCCTGGTCATTTTCGAATTTCGGGCCGATTTGAAAATCAGGATATTGCTTCGCGAGTTGCAGATGGAGTTCGCGTTCGGCCAGTTCGTAACGCGCTCGGATTCGCGCGAGGTCCGGGGAATTGTTGAGCAGAATTTTGCGCAGGTCGTCGAGTGACGGCAACGTCTCGGGAAGCTTTGGAAGCATCTCATCAGGAAGCTGCGTGAAATGATCGGCGTGGACACCAATCGTCTGCGACATGTCTCCGCGAATGTTGGAGAGCTCAGCTTCAGCGGTGAACGCTTCGGTTTTCAACTTCACGTGTTCGAGTTCGATGAGGCCAGCATCCAATTCGGTGGCGAGTCCGGCTTCGATAAGTTTCTTTGTCAACGAGGTGGACTTTTCTGCGGAATCGGCAAGGTCCCGGCGCATGGCGCTGCGCTGTCGTCCCAGGGCAAGGCGCGTGTAGCTCTTGCGCAGTTCCAAATACAACTCGCGGTGCTTGGCTTGTGACTCGACATACGCGGCTTCAGCGGAAGCTTGATTCAATTCGTCCTGACGCTTCAAGCGTTGTCCGGTTGGAATCGAGAAGCTCAACGAGCCGAACGGTTGCAGGCGATAGAGCGAGCTGACTTTCGGGCCGAAGCCGTAGAGCGGTCCGGCTTCAAAAGCCGGATTCGGTAACGGCGTTTTGACGGACGCGAGCGCCTGCATTGTATCGTATTCGGCGCGGAGTTCCTTGAGCGCAGGGCTGTTGTCTTTCATCAAGGCGACCGCGCGCGAGAAGGTAAACGAGACGGGCGCGATTTTCGCTGAGGCGTCGGAACCTTCGAGAGACTCGTCATTCAGAAATGCGGCGTCAGGCAAGCGGCGCTTGCGCTCGACGGACGCGAGTATTTTATCACCGATGAGCGGGCGTTGAACATACCGCTCGCAGCCTGAAAGCAAGACAAGTGCGAGCGTGACAACGAAAAGTCTAAGACCTGGACGCATGGAACCTCCGATGCGAAAAATCGTGTGCTTGAAGCGCGGAGAACACTCGCCGCGATTCGGAATTAGAAAACGGATTGTGAAACGAGGTGTTGGACGGACATGCCGGGACTGAAGGCCGGCAGAGCAGAGGACGATCAGATCAAGTACGCGTGAGTGAGCTGGAAGAGTGGCGGGTCAGGAGGCTTGAGTCGAAGGAACGCGTTGACTTCAGGAACAGGTGAGGCGAAACGATGGGCGCTAGCTAATTGCGCCAAGCCAAACACCACCTGCATGTCTTTTTTATGAGAATCCAATTTTGGCGCGAGTTGCGTTTGGGCGGAAAGAACATCACAGGGCATCACGATGCAGAACGTGTGGTGGTGATGGGAATCGCTGTCGTGATGGTGATCGCAGTCGTGATCGTCGCCTGCATCGTGTGAATGCCCGGGCAACTCTGCGTCGTGCGATTCAGCGCAACACCCGCCGGACAAGCCGAGAAGGCAATTGTCTGCAGGAATGGTGCCGAGAAGGGCGGCGGCAAGAAGCAAAAGTTTTGAAACTGTTGACATCATCGAGCGGACTTATAAACGAATCCTGGCGAATTGCAACAAGATGTTTTTCATGTACGGTCGAGGCAACCCCATGTTCGCCATCAATCCGCTTCACAGTTGCCAAATCCCGGCACTTCCTCTAATGTAAACGACCGGCGAACCTGTCCGTTAAACAGATCCGCCGGCCGTCGCCGTACTGGACGCGTAGACGTTTCGTTCTGTCTGTGTGGTTGAATCTACCGGAGTCCGCGAGCGTGCCGTTAACACGCTCGCGGCTCATCAGGTCGAAAGAGCTCAGAGTTTCCTTCGATCTGTGGCTGATTCCTGTCAAAACGCCGCGCCTGTTGCGTCCCAATTAGAATCTCAATCCCACACCTAATTGAACATTCCAGCGTTGTTTTTGATGCGTTCCGTTTTCGTCTTGAATGACCGGAATCGGCGCTGTCAGACTGACGATCAGCCGGTCGTTTGGCTTCGCGGAAATGCCTGGCGTCACATACATGAATCGTCCGCCGTGGTCGGGAGAGACTTCGCCGTGATCGACGGCGTGGCGTTCGATGAAGCCTTGCAGCCCTGCGCTACCGTAAAGTTTCCAGGAGCAGCGCGTCGGCGACAAAAGTCGGCTGGCGCTGAGCGTCAAATGCGTCACATCGCCCTCGCGGAATTGCTGGCTTCCGACGCTCTTTTTCGTGTAACTCGCCGAACCCGAAACGCCCCACTTCTCCCAGCCGTGCGAGGCCGCGATGCCCAACGTTCCGTTCCAACTACCGGTGCCGGGCTGATCTTCAGTTTCAAATAAATCGCCATTTGGCTGGCGGTTGTTCGTTTCGCCGAGCGGCGTCTTCAGGGACGCAAACACGGCGAGGTCGAGCGGGAAGCAGTCGGTCTGGTGCATGAATCGGTACTTGGCGTCGAGCGTCAGGCCCGTCGCTCCAGTGCTGGTCTGGTGCTGGCCGATGCGGTCCGGATCGTCAACACTCAATTTATGCAGGCTACGAAACCCGGCGGAAACGCCGACTGACAGGTCTTCGTTGATCAGATAGCCGATGTGTTCATTCACAAAATAATCGTAGCGATACGCGTGCTGGTCGTGCCCGGCTTGCACAATCGCAAATGAATTCTCCGCGCGATTCTCTTGGAATTTGCGGTACTCAAAAGTCGTATCGAACGACCAGCGGCGCAGTTTCGAATCCGAACACCCGTGCGGCTTTTCCTGGGTGAAGTCCGGGACGGCACTGTTCGCAATCGGTGTTTCCGAGGCGGAGTTTTTCGAGTCCTCCATTCGTTTTTTTAGAACCAGATCTGAAAACGCGCCGCGTATTCCGCTGGTTCCTGCCGTAATCCCCGAACCACCGCCGCGAGCTGGATCGCCAATTGTTATACCACATTGATCGCACGGAAACGCGCTGACGAGCAGGCCAAGCACACAGAATGTTGCAACTATAAATCGGTTCATCATGATGCGTCAGACTTTCATAATTTACACTGGCGTGGAGATAGTCTCAGACACGCTAGAAATCAAGAGGAGCCGAATGCCTGATGGCACTGGCAGAAGACTGCGAAACGAATGGGTGAATTTTGAATGGTCACCAAGCCAAAGGAGTCATGCATTTCGCAGCGGACACGCCTCTACCTGCGTCGAAACAATTTCGCGAACGACGCATTGCGTGAGATCACTGAAAAGCAATGAAAACAGATGGCGATTGGGCCGGTCTGAACCTGTGCTAGGCTTTGGGTGGGGGTGTGGGAATGTCGGTAGAAATGGACATCAACTCATTCGCAAATTGGACAGGCCTCACCGACACAGGCTCTTCTGAAGTCCGCGCCAAAGCCATGTCGTGCGGAGCAAGCAAACCACTAAAGACCACATGAAACGCGGTACCCAAAGTATCTGCGTCAGAGATGGATGTTGTGACTAACATTAAATGACAGGTGGTATGCGCTGTTTTCGAAGCAGGAGTGTGGCACGAATTACAGGCGTCAACCACCGGTTCCGGTTCGCAATTACACAGCGCTTGCCCGCAACGACCCGCGACTTTCGGAATCAAACCGCCGGGCATGACGGCACACGCCAGCGCCGCTAGCAGCGCCAAGCCTCCCGTCATCCCGCGAATCCATTTGGCCCGACTTTGTATCACGTAGAAACACTCCCTTATAAATCGATGGTGAAGTTTACGCAATGTTTCGGCCAGTCAAGGTAAGAACAAAAATAATCGGTCAATTTACGTCCGGCATGTTGCGGCGATTTGCCAACATGCCCCGCCCCATTATAATAAGCGCATGACCATCACCGAAGCCATCCCACACCGCCCACCATTTCTGCTCGTGGACGACGTCGTGTCCATCGTAGGCCACACGATCCGCACTCGCCGCCGTGCCGATCCCGAGGACCCTGTCTTCAAAGGCCATTTCCCCGGCAACCCGATTATGCCCGGCGTACTGGTCTGCGAATCACTGTTTCAAAGCGCTGCGATCTTGATGGCACACCTGATTGAAGGCGCGACGGACAACGCGGTCCCGGTTCTCACGCGCGTCTCGAATGCCAAATTCAAACACCCGGTCAAGCCCGGCGACATAGTTGAAATGGAAGTGCTTTTCAAAGAACGATTGAGCAACGCCTGCTTCTTTAATGGCACGGCGAAAGTCAACGGAAAGACGGCAGTGTCGATTGAATTCGCGTGCGCAGTGGTGTCGAAAGAGGCGGTCAAGTAGCCCCACGCAAATTAATTTTTTCCACGTCGAAGTCGGGATTCAATTCTTGGATTGCATCTGAACTGTAGTCTGGTTCGTCGTCACCGTACGCACGCGAAAGATTCTCCAATGCAAATCGCGACCACTCGATGCGATCATCGTCTAGCAGAATCGTTTGAATAGTGTGTGAGGCGAACAATTTAGAATTTTGCATCGTCATTCTCAGCCATTGGACTCTCACGTTCAAACGCCTCACTTCCCGTTATCCTTCACCGCAACAATCTCAAACTCCTCCGCCCCAATCGTAACGGTCCCCTGCTTGAAAGTCGCTGAACTCTTCGGGCCGTTCGCGTAGTCGTAATAAATCGTGTGCGATAACACCGTCTTTGTTGGGGTCGAGTACGCCATGCGTTCGGGCGTGATACAGACTTGGCGCAGACGCGTTTCGGTTACGCCGGGAGCGGATTCGACTTTGTACTCCTCCGTTTTGTATTCAGCGAACTCCGTCGTTGAAGCGATTGACACCATCGTCTTGAGCGGCGTCTTGTTGTCCGTCAGCATGAATACCGTGAAGTCATCCTGGGTCCATTTGCACAGCGCCAGTTCTTTGCCTGCTTTGTTTTTCAGGACGACTTGTTGGCGTGGCTCCGTCTTAATGAGCTGGCGAAGATTCAACAAATCCATCGCCGCCGCAGCGTCTTTCGGAGTCCCTGCGCCCAGTGTTCGGATATTTTTCTCGGCCAGGACGATGCCTTCAACCACCGGCATCGACGCACCCAAATCACGCAACTGCAACATCTCGCCGGGACTCACGTCGTACGGTTTAGCCGCGCTGCTGACGAGTCCCAGAACAATGTCGTCTTCAGCGTTTGCTTTGATCAATTTCGAAAGCGCGACAAATCCCGGCGATGGCGCAGCCTTCGACTCCAACACCGGTTCGCCACGCTTCGCCCGGCCCTGATTAATGGCCGCCGTGATGACGCGCGGCGATACGTTCATCGCATGAAGCCGCAGGATTTCAGCGACGCTCAGATCATACGCAATCGACGATGCGTCGATGCGGAACACGAGGGCATCGACTGAAATTCCGGACGCCGCCAGCTTGACCAATTCGTCAAACCCTTTCGACGTTTGCGCCAACGGAGGCACCTCCGTGGCTTTCGTTTTAACTGCTTCGTTCGCCGGGACGAGCGCGATTCCACCTGCTTTTGCGCGAGCTGCTTTGCCTTGTTCGACAGCCTTCGTGATCACACTCATCGGGCATTTTTCGGACTTCAGATACAGCAATTCATCGACACTTAAATCATACGCCGTTTTCGACGCGGCGATCTGGGCCAGCAGCGCGTCTTCAGATGCTTTCGATTTCAACGCCTGGACCAGTTCTGCAAATCCCGGCGAGCCTTTTGTGGTCGGGCGCGCGACGGGTTCGCCGCGCTTGCGTTTTCCGTGGCTCAGCGCAAACGTGATCGCGCTCGGAGCCATGCCGAGGTCCGTCAACGCGACGATTTCAGCGACCGATAAATCGTATGCAATCGGCGATTCTTGAATGTGTTTAAAGATCGCAGGCTTGTCCGCTCCGGACTTCGCCAACTTGATCAGATCGTCGCCACCTTCCGACGCGTGCGACTCTGCCGCAATGATTACCATGGCGCTGAAAAGCGGCACACACCACTGAAA
Organism: Planctomycetota bacterium; assembly: GCA_037129555.1. GTDB lineage: Bacteria > Planctomycetota > SZUA-567 > H5-PLA8 > H5-PLA8 > JANXLS01. The sequence goes on along the minus strand of JBAXUS010000068.1, from coordinate 8,481 downwards.
TCGCATGAATGCTGACCCTCCATCCCGGACGCTACAACCCGACGCATGTCGGACTAACACACGATTTAACGCGTCACACGGTTCGCTCTTACGCTTTTTCTTCCCACAGCTTTGCGAGTTCCACGACCGTCTCCGCCGCCTTGCACATATCCTGAACACTGACCCATTCGCGCTCGCTGTGAACATAATGGAAGCCCGTGAACAGATTCGGCGTCGGAAGTCCGCGCTCGGTCAGACGCGAGCCATCGGTCCCGCCGCGAATCGGTTCTGTGACTGGAACCAGCCCCACACGGCGGACGGCCTCCATCGCGAATTCGACGGGGCGCATATCGCCCTCCAACCAGTAGCGCATGTTGCGGTATTGTTTCTGAATATCGAGTTCAATCCGCACGCGCGGTTCTTCGGCACGCAACCGGGCGATGACATCTTCGAGATGCTTGCGCTTGGCGGCGAGGCCGTCGAGTTCGAAATCGCGCAGAAGCATTTCGACTCGCACATGTTCGGACGATCCCGACACATGCGCCGGATGAATGAAGCCTTCGCGCCCAGACGTGTGTTCCGGCGACATCGCGGCTGGAAGTGCATCAATAAATTGCGCTGCAATCCGCATCGCGTTGACCATCGCTCCTTTCGCCCAACCCGGATGAGTCGCGACGCCATAAATGTCCACCGCTGCGCGATCCGCGCTGAAGGACTCGTAATCCACTTCGCCGAGATGATCCGCGTCGAGCGTGTACGCCACCGCCGCGCCGATTTCACTCAACTCAATTTTTTCCGTGCCGCGTCCGATTTCTTCGTCGGGATTGAAACACACGCGGATCGTGCCGTGCGGAATCTCAGGGTGCTGAAGCATGTGCCGCACCGCCGCCATGATAATCGCGATCCCGGATTTATCGTCGGCTCCTAATAAGGTCGTGCCTGAGGCGGTGATGATGTCCTCACCGATTTTGTCTTTCAACAGCGGCGTGTTCTCGATGCTTAAGATTTGTTTCGGGTCGTCCGGCAACACAATCGGCTGTCCGTTGTACTTGCGATGAACAATCGGCTTGGCGAGGCCCGAGCAACTGTCAGCGGTGTCCACGTGCGCAAAAAATGCGACGACCGGCACGTTCGCTTTTTTCGTTGTCGCTGGGACGGTCGCGAGCACGTAGCCGAATTCGGTCACACGGACATCGGCCAGGCCGAGCGCCTTTAATTCCTGTTCCAAGTTCCGGATCAGGTCCCACTGTCCCGGCGTGCTGGGCGTGGCGGCCGAGTGCTGATCGCTCTGCGTGTCGATCTGAACATAGGACAGAAACCGCGCGAGCAAATCGCTTGCATCAATCGTCATGAAAACTCCTGTTTTGATATGCGTTAAACCACTTTTAAGAGCGACTGCCCACGCGCTTCAACTCGCCCGACTTCGACCGCGTCTGCAATGCCGCGCGCTTTTAAATCTGCCAACAGTTCATCACCTTTTTCGGGTGCGATGGAAATCAACAATCCGCCCGACGTCTCTGAATCGTAGATGATGCGGTGCAGATTTTCGTCGAAATTCGCGGGCAATTCGACCAAGCCTTCGAGCAACTCCTGATTTTGTTTATACGCGCCCGAGAACATCTTCCGCCGCGCGAAATCGTAGGCTCCATCGATGAGCGGAATCGACGAGGCGTTGAATACAATCGTGACGTTGCTGGCGGCGGCGATATTTCGTGCGTGGCCCAGCAACCCGAATCCGGTGATGTCCGTCGCTGCGTGAACGTTCGCTCCAATACCCATCGCGCGCATCGATTCCGCACCCGCTTTGTTCAACGTCGCCATTTGCTTTAACGCCACATCCATCGCTTTGGGCGTGATTGCTTTCTTGCGATACGCCGTTGTGATCGCGCCAATTCCAAGCGGCTTCGTCAGGAACAAACGGTCGCCGGGTTTGGCTCCGTCGTTCGAGGTAACGTGGTCCGGATGAATCGTTCCCGTGATTGAGAATCCGAATTTAATTTCAGGATCACTGACCGAATGCCCACCGACAATCGTGCAGCCGGCCTCCGCGCATTTCTCACCGCCGCCACGCAGAATCTCGCCGAGGATTGAGAGGGGCAATTCTTTGTTGGGAAAGCAGACAAGGCTCAGCGCCGTCAGCGGTTCGCCGCCCATGGCGTACACATCGCTCAACGAATTCGCAGCCGCGATCTGTCCGAACATAAAGGGGTCGTCGACGACGGGCGGAAAGAAATCGACGGTTTGGACGAGCGCCAGGTCCTTATTAATGACGAAAATACCCGCGTCGTCGAACGAGGCCGGTCCGACGGTCATACGGCTGTCAGTGATGGGGGGCAAAGCGCGCAGAACCTGCGCGAGTTCCTTGGAAGGAAGCTTGGCCGCTCACCCCGCGCACGACGCGTAATCAGTCAACTTTTTCTTGTCGAAAAACACACCAACTCCTTTCATGCAGCGGTCGATCACGGCGTCATCATGCGTGACGCGACGGGTGAATTCAATGCGTCTTTTATCCCGAAGGGATTGGAGCCATTAGCCGGTGGTTGAGGCTGAAAGCCGATACCACCGGAAACGTCGCGAATGCGCACACATCCCAGAGGGATGACAGATAGTTTCAAATCAAGCCGCTGTCATCCCTCCGGGATGAGGGCTTTACTGAAATTTAAATCCGGTGGTATCGCGCTTTGCGCTCAGCCACCGGCTAATGGCTTGGACCCCTCCGGGGTAAAAACATCTACGCCAGCGCTTTGACCGCCGCTTCGATTTCATCCGCATCGCCGACTTGCAAGGTTCGCGGATCGATCAACACGCGCCCGTCTTGAATGCGCGTGAAGATTGGCGGCTTGCTGGCTCGCAATCGCGCGCCCAATTCGTCCGCCGAGATCGCCGCGTGCCGTAATGCGACGACGCGTGTCGGTATGTTGCGCTCGGGCAAACTGCCTGAACCCAAACGCGATGAATCTTCCAAACACAATGCTTCAAGTCCCGGTAACGCGCGGACCAAACGAGTCGCCAGCGCGGCGGCTTCGATACCGATTTCGGCGAGCGGTTTGCGCAGCATTCGCAGCGTGGGAATTTCGCGTACCCGGCGCTCGGAATCAAGATAAAGCCGCAGCGTCGTTTCGAGTGCTCGGAGCGTTGTTTTGTCCACCCGGAATGCGCGATACAGCGGGTGACGCCGCATCAATTCGACCAGGTCTTTGCGTCCCGCAGCGATGCCGCCTTGAGGCCCGCCGAGAATCTTGTCTGCTGAAAAAAGCACGAGGTCCGCACCGTCGTCGAGTGCCGCTTTAACGACCGGTTCTTCTCGTAATTCTACTGCCAAATCCGGCAGTAACGCACCGGAGCCGATGTCGTGAATCAACGGAAGGCCGTGCTTTTTGGCGAGTGCGGCGAGGTCTGCGACGCTCGGTTCTTCGGTGAATCCGACGATGCGGAAGTTGCTGGTGTGGACGATCATCAACGCGGCAGTTTCGGGCGTGATCGCCGCTTCATAATCGCGAACGTAAGTGCGGTTGGTCGTGCCAACTTCAACCAGCTTGCAGCCGCTTTCGCGCATGACATCCGGGACGCGGAACGAGCCGCCGATTTCGACGAGTTGCCCACGGCTGACGATCACTTCTTTTCCGCGCGCAATCGCAGCGAGCGCGAGCATCGTCGCAGCTGCGTTATTGTTGACGACCGTTGCGTGTTCGCATCCGAGCAATGTGGTGACCAATTCGCGCGTCGTGTCGTCGCGATGACCGCGTTTGCCGGATTCGACATCGACTTCGACCGCCGCGTAGCCGGACAATTCGCGCACAATTTCCTGGATCGCCGCTGGCGGCAACACCGCGCGCCCCAGGCCCGTGTGCAAAATCACGCCGGTGCCATTGATGACGCGCCGAACTCCGCCGGAGCATTTCTTCTCAATCCGAGCGAGAACCCGTGCGATGGCCTCTGCGCGTAAGTCTCCGCCGCTGTACCGCCCGCCCAGAATCTCCGCACGCAAATCCGCAAGCGTCTCACGCGCTGCGGCCAGCACGGCCTCGCGGCCAAATTGTGTTTCAAGCGATTTGATCGCCGCGTCGTCCAGCAGAATCTGGACAGCTGGCAATGTGCGGAGGAGGTCGTTGGGAGTTGGAGTGCTCATTTGCTCCATGATAAGCAATGCGGGGAATTCGGCAATCGATTCTGAAATTACCAAAGAGTCGGGACACCGTACTTTTCAAATTGTGTATCCCGTGAAATCAACGTTAGTTTGTTCGTCATCGCTTGCACAAGAATCATCCGGTCAAAAGGATCGCGATGATGAAAAGGTAATTTCGACAGTTGATGCAAATCGTCGAACTGGATGGGCAAAACTTCTATACGGTTGGCTTCAAGTTGGAAAGGAAACATACTTTCAAAATCGCTCGCCAAAACCAGCTTACCTAACGACGTTTTGATCGCAATCTCCCACACGCATACCATACTGATGAAGACTCGGGAATCTGGCGACTCAATAGCAGCCAAAGCACGAAAACTCAACTGGGGGCTATTCCGTAGAAACCATAGCAAGGCATGGGTGTCGAGAAGAAGTCTCATTACATGTAGTCTTTAAAATCATCCAACGGTTCGTCAAAATCCGGTGACATCCAGAATGTACCTTTTAAAGATCCAGCTTTACGTCCTGCAGGTTTGACGCTTGCGGTCAAATCATTGACCGGTGGAACTATTTCGAGAGTCGCCACCAGTTTCACTTTTCCATGACGTAACTCGTCGGGAATAGGAACGTGGAGTGTGCCGTCGGGTTGGGGCTCGAGGATGGCGGTAATCGTACTCATGGCGTATACGGTAGCTCAACGATTTCGAGGAGTCAAGACTTTAGTTTTCACTACCGCGTCCCTTCACGTAAAAAAACATCGACCCCATGTCGATGTTTTTTCATTCAACAATATCCGACTACAATCCGTTCTATCGCTCGCCGCGCAGCTCCGCCGCTTTCCGCGCGAGTTGGATGAACTCTTTGCGGTAGCCGCCTTCGTCATTGCCACGGCTTTCGTCGGCCAGATCGATCACTTTTCGAAGCGTCGCGTTTTGGACGTTCGGCGAATGCTTGAGAATCTGGCCGAAGAGTGCGACGGCGGTGCCGAATTTGAAGTCCGTGGAGGCCTGCTCCAACGAGCCGCCTTTATCCGTGAACGCAAATTCCAGGCGCTTGCTGACGGCTCCTTCGGGCTGCTTGTAGCGGATCTTCAACGTCAGCATTTCCGGGCTGGCTCCATCGGCTTTCACTGGAGCGGGTTCAGCGGGTTTCTGCTGATACTTCAGCGGGTCGACGCCTGATTCGACGCTTGTGCCGGGGACGACTTCGTAGAAGGCAGTGACCGTGTGGCCCGCTCCGACTTCGCCCGCGTCTTTCGTGTCATCGTTGAAATCCTTCGCCGCCAACGCGCGCTTTTCGTAGCCGATCAAGCGGTACGCGGAGGCGCGGTTGGGATTGAATTCGACTTGGAATTTCACGTCTTTCGCGACCGTGATCAACGTGCCCTGCATCTGTTCGACGAGCACTTTGCGTGACTCTTCTTCGGTGTCGATATAGGCGTAATTTCCGTTGCCTTTGTCGGCGAGTTTCTGCAACGTTGCGTCTTTGTAATTGCCCATCCCATAGCCCAGCGCGGTCAGGAAGACACCGGATGTGGCTTGGTCGGCAACCATCTTGATGAGCGCATCCGTGCTCGTCACGCCGACATTGAAATCGCCGTCCGTCGCCAGCACCACGCGGTTGATTCCGCCTTTGATGTAATTCTGTTTCGCCGTCGCGTACGCCGTTTGAATTCCTGCACCACCGTTGGTCGATCCTGCAGCTCGGAGCGAATCGATCACGCTGATGATACGGTCTTTCTCCGAGCACAGCGTCGATGGCAGGGCCACGCCTGATTCACCGGCATACGTCACGATGGCCACGCGGTCCGTCGCTTCCAATTTGCGGACGAGCGCTTTGATGCCTTCTCTGACCAGCGGCAATCGGTTCGGCGCATCCATCGATCCGGACACATCGATCAAGAAGACAAAGTTCCCCGCCGGGCGTTGACCTGCTGCGATCTCTTGAGCGACAATCGCCACGCGCACCAACCGGTGAGCCGCATTCCACGGACACGCCGCCGCTTCCACATTCACGCCGAACGGATCGTTGAACTTGATCGTGTCGTAGCGGTACTTGAAATAATTGATCAGCTCTTCCGTCCGCACCGCGTCCACTGGCGGCAATTGATTCGAATTCAAGAAGCGCCGAACATTGGCGAACGACGCGGTGTCCACATCCGCCGAAAACGTCGAGAGCGGAGCCGTGCGCACGGATTCAAAACCGTTCTCCGGATAGACAGCATACGATTCGCCGGGAACCGTCACCGGAGGCGGCGTGACGATGTGGGGGAGTTCGATGGAAGCCGGAGCTGGCGCGGGAGTCAGGCCGGGGATTTTGGCATCCAGGCCTTGATCTTTGCTTTTTGGATCGCTTGGTGGTGGGACTGCTTTCTTGTAGCCTTCTTCTTTATCTTTCTTGAAATCATACGCGAGATGGTCGCGGTGTTTTGTGTTATCAATAGTCGGCATCTCAGGCGTCAGTACGGAAGCCACTGGCTTTGATGCGGGAGCGATTATTGCAACGGGTGCCGGTGCTTTTGCAGGGGAATCATTTTCGTGATTTACAATCGAATGCATTTTCTTAACCGGTGCTTTTACTTCAGGCGGATCTATTTTCCTAACGGTGCCTCCCCTATTACCGAATGAGCTACTCGAGTCACCGATACCTCTGCCAACACCTCCCGGTATAGGCTTCAAAGGCTTATTCGCAGGCCCATCAAACACTGACTTTTCTTCATTCTTAGCGATATGTCTGTCGTAATCCGTATTGATCAGACCATCGACTTTATCCTTATCTCTCATCGATCCGTTTTTATCATCCGCCGAAAAAAACAACTTCGCATCGGGATTTCCATGCGCTGAAATGGAGTCGGGCCGTGTCAAATCTACCGTTTCAAAATGATCGCCAACCCTCGCTTTCTCAACAATGACTGGCGGAACGACGATGGCCGAACTCACCGGTTGATTAGCTGTCTTCGATTCGTCTAAAGGGATAAGTACGCCCGAGCCAACCGCTGATGTGTACTGCGGCGTCTTCTGTGCCACCAATCCGTCATGTTCCGTAAGACGCATCCGTGGTGAATCTGGCGCCACACTCTTCAACGATATCATTTCCGCTTGCGAGCTGCGCTTTGAAGAAATCATCGGTTGCAGATACACAACCCCCACCGCCAGCATCGCCGCACACGCCGCTGCGTAGGCGAAGAAACGCCGCGTTCGGTGCTCCCTTGCGCCGACGAGGCGGACGACGGGCTTGCCGGACATCGGCACCGGGCGCACGGATGCTGAGCCTGGTTTCGCGGGTTTGGCGCTGGCCAAGGTGCGCGTCAATTCGTCGAGCTTCTCCTGCTTCAATTCGGTTTCGAGCACCAGCGCGGTGGCGCGGATGTCGGTGATGTATGCTTGAGCGTCGGGATCGTTTTTCAACTGCGCTTCGACCGCCTCGCGTTCACCGGGGTCCAGTTCATTCAGCGCGTAAGCCGTCAAGCGCTCCTGCAGTGTGGTATTGGTTTCCAACATGATGAAAGTTCCTTTGATTAAGATGTGAAGTTGTTTTGTGTCGTAGAACGGGCTTACCAGCCCATTTGAATTTAGTTCTTCTCGCGCATCCGCTCACGCAGCGTGCTCATGCCGGTGTGCATCAGAAATCCGACGTTGCTGACCGTCATGCCGGTCACGCTGCTGATTTCTTTGTACGAGAGGCTGTGCTGGAATTTCAATCGGATGACTTCCTGCTGATTCGCGGGAAGGGTTTCAAGGTGGTGCGAGAGCTGCGCGCTAACTTCCTTGCGCTCAGCGATCGCGGACGGTCCTGCCGCTGGAGTTTCGAGGCGGCAATCGGGTTCGGCCCATGCAATCATGCGACTATCCTTTCGTTTCAAATCCAGCGCCCGCGATCTGCAGACACTGAACAACCATTCCTTAATATGTCCTTCCACCGTCTCGCGCTGAACCTCGCACAACCGAACGAACGTCTCCTGCACGGCGTCGCGCCCCCGTTCAACACACCCGGTCAGGCGGACGGCGTAGAGCGTCAACGGCTCTTGATAAAGCCGCACGGCATCCTGCACCCATTCGGAACCACGGGTAGAATTTCGGGCCGTGTCGGTCGGCAAGTCAGCTAACAAAGTGGTTAGACCTTTTTTTTAAAAGCGTCGAATTCAAGTGATCACGTGCGTTCGATCTGACATCATGAGAACGGATGAGTTGCTGAAAAAATAGTAAAAATATTGGAATTTGGAATTCGTCGTCTCGTTGTGGCTCATTCATTCGCCACGAGAACGGCGCAGAGACTCATTTTCGCCCCCGTTTTCTCCGCGGCGAATCGGATGCACCCTGGCATGGGGGTGCATCACCGGACATGCAGTTGCCGTTCCCTCTCCCCTTGAGGGAGAGGGC
>JBAXUS010000067.1:0-30045 GCA_037129555.1 Planctomycetota bacterium | reverse complement strand
ACCGAGTCCGCGACTTCCATCGTCCGCAGATACGTCTCGTCGATTTTTCCGCATTGAATCTGCCGGATCAATTCGCGTGCGCGACTGATGTGTTTGACGAGGCGAACTTCTGCGTATCGGATCGATTGGCCCATTGAAATCAGGAACGGCCAGTCGCTCGCTTGAGCAAGAATCGTTTCACGCGCAGCCTGATTCAACGCTCGCTTTTCAAGTCCCTCGGCGTTTTTATGCTCAGTCGCCAGCGTCGCCATATCTTCAATGGCGCGGAACATGTGCCGGTACATCCACGCGTTCGGTTGGTATTCGCGCGAATCAAGCCACGTTTCAAACGTCGAGTTCTTGCCCCACGTTGAAGCGCCGGGCATCAGTAATTGATGCGACGGATGTTCGCATAAATATTCTGACGGCGTGACCGGACGAACGACGACTTGGTCGCCGCACATTTTTCGAAGCACCGCTTCAATCCACGCCGGACCTTCCTCCCACCAATGTCCAAACAATTCAGCATCGTAGGCTGATACAACAATCGGAACCTGATTGAAATTGCGTTTCAAATGCGATACTTGCGCACCGCGATGCTGAACAAATTGAGTCGATTGCTCTTCGATGGCCTGCTTTGCCATCTCGGGATGATACGCAGCTTTTTCGTGCGGCGGCGTTTCTTTGCTTGTGATGCGATAATACTTCAAGCCCGTCATGCGGCGCACACCGGCAGTCTTCCAATATTCCGGGAGATGGTCCCACGCCATATCGTAACCGACATCGCGGTACCATTCTTTATAGCGTCCGTCACCGGGATAACCGCTTTCGCGGCTCCACACCTGCGAACGCGTTTCTTCGTCGATGCCAAAAACAGCAAGACCATTATGCGTCACGACCGGGCGCGACGTACCGAAATAAGCACGCGTGCTTCCGCGCGTGATGCCCGTCGCGTTAACGAGCGTCCAGCGAATACCTTGTTCGGCGAGGTACTTGTCGAGTCCCGGCGTGAACGCGTTTTCCGGGAGCCACATGCCGCGCGGCCAACGTCCGAACACACGTTCATATTGCTTGCACGACAGTTGAATGTGCGCGCGAATATTTTCTGGGTAGTGCATATAGAACGGCAACGTCGGATGCGTCCCGGCGCAAATCATCACTTCTACTTTTTCGAGATTCTGAAAATCCCGGAAGCCGTTCAAAATGTTTCCGCCGTATGATTCGAAGACACCTTTGGCGGTATGCAATCGCTCGAGATTTTTCTCAATCGTGTGTTGAAACGCCTTTCCGCGATGCGCGTTCAATTCGCTCTCAGCAAGCGAAATGGCTTCGCGCAAGAACTGGCGGTAGCGCTCTTGCAACTGCGCGTCACCGAGCATTGAAATCAGTGGCGGCGACATCGACACCGTGAGACGGAAATCGATCTTCTCGCGCTCCAGCCGCCAGAACATGTCGAGCAACGGCGTGTAACAATTCGTCATCGCTTCAAAGAGCCATTGCTCTTCGAGCGGCACGTCATATTCCGGATGCTTAACGAATGGAAGGTGCATGTGCAGGACCAGCGCCCAGCAACCATCCGCCGCTGGACGACCGGCCACTTTTCCACGCTTCCAATATTCATACTGATTGAAACGCCACTGCGCCGTATCGACGAACGCCTCTTTCGAATAATCCGGAACGTCTACGCGCCACCATTCGTTCTGCGTTTCATTGACCGTGTCGGTTTCGGGCTGGGTGCGGACTTTGTTGGACGTCGCGACGTGTTCGAAAAACGTCGTTCCTTTGGCGCGGTAACCGATTTGCATTTCGTATTCGCAGTCGGGTTCCACATTGACCCAATAATTGTTCTTTTCGCCGATGAAATCTTCAACATCTACGAACTTGCCGTCGCCTGTCCGGACGATGCGTAGTACGAGGTAATTGTCGTTGAAAAAATTGTCGCCAAATTTCCCGCGCAAATGGTCACGCGCGCCCTGACCGATCTCCCAAATCACGTACACACCGCGCGAATTGCGGGGCAACGCGTAGATGTACGTAACATTGTAATTCTCGTAAATGTACGGTTCGTGTTTGAGAATGTTGGGATCAATCGCAGTGGTTTCGGGCATTGCTGGCCTCTGAAAAGTGGAAACAAACGGCGACCCATTCCGCGCGTTTTGATCAACAAGTCCGGTCTAATTATCGTCGAAAGAAGGTGGTTTTACAATCCGGAAACCATGTTCTCCAATTGGTTCGCCCGAGCGGATTCACTGAATTCGCCGGTCACCTTCAGTTTGCCATTGTCACGAATGCGGCCCCACAAAAATGGATCTGAAAAAATCCGTTCTACCGCCCACGAACAACTATCCGCCAGCGGATAAATCAACACGCCGTTCTGTTCGTGCTCTATAAGTTCTGCGGCCGTTTCATGCGACGCGACAACCGCTTTTCCAGCCGACCACCCCGCCAAAATCGGCCAGCGTTCTGTCTGCCTGCGGCTGGGCGCGACGATAACGTCTGCGGCTTGAATCAATTCGTTCAACGCGTCGCCTTCCATGTGTCCGACGACGCGGACCGCGTGATCCAGATTCAAATAACGCGAATAAATTCGGAGTGTCCAGAAGAGCGGGCCGTCGCCCACAAAAATGAAACGCGCTTGCTTATTTTTCTTCAACACAGCCGGCACTGCTTTGATTAAAAGATCCGCACCATGGTCCTCGTCCAAGACGCCGATACAAAGCAACGTTGGGTCAACCGGCCCGATTTGGAACCGCGCTTTGATCGCGCCTGCGTCGAGTGGTTTTTGAAAACTTGCGACAGGAAAGACGTCGGCGAATGCCGTGATTTTCGTTGCGCAATCCGGGACCAAGCGCCGAGCGGATTCGACCGCAAAACCTCCGGCGACGAGCACATGCGTTGCGAGTTGGATGCCTTGTATTTCAAGTGCTTCGATCTGGCGGCTCAGCGACGTGCGCATATCGCTGCGCTGGCGTTCCATTGTTTGCAGGCACAACAATGCCGACAGTTTCCGCGAGGCGCTGAGGATTTCGAGCACTGGAATCGAACTCCATTCGCAGCCGACGAGCGCCGGGGCGATGATGTCCGCAGGTAAATCGGCATTGAATTTTGCACACGCCCGAAGCGTGTAGGAACGCACACGTCCGATCAAATCACTCTCGCCACCGTCACCGACGACATGGGTGACGACACCCGGCTCGGTGCATTCCGCTACAAGCCGTGAGAAGACATGAACGAGATGTCCGCGCCCAGCCAGCAACCGCGCAGACTCCAGCGCGAAACGACCGACTGCACTGCCCGGATCCTGATAACAAAATATCGCAACCGTCTTTTTCACGCTCATGCTCAATCCTAGATTCTCACGAACAACTTCGACGATTTAAATCGATGCGTAAACGTTTTCAGTTTGCTCCGCGATTCGGTCCCAACTGAACGCGGCTTCGACCGCGATGCGACCGTTTTTTCCCATCCAACGGCAATGCTCGTGATTCGCCAGCAGCGTTCCTAAACCCCATGAGACGGAGTCCGGATTGTCATCCACTTGCAGACCATTCACGCCATGCCACACAAATTCAGCCGGGCCGCCGCGCTTCGTTGAGACGACCGGTTTGTACGAACTCCACGCTTCGAGAATCACGATACCAAATGGCTCATTCCGGCTGGGTACTGCGACGACGTCACACGCTTTGAAAAGGTTAATGAGTTCAGTCCCGCCTCGATGGCCGAGCATTCGGACTGCACTGCCAGCGCCAAGGCTCCGCGCGAGTTGCTCTACCTCGTGCTTCATGTGGCCATCGCCTGCGAAAACGAATTTGGTCTGCGGGTAATATTTCAACACGGATGGGATGGATCGCGCGAGAATGTCCGGACCTTTTTGCACAACCATGCGTCCAACGAACAGCACAATCGGGTCCATTTTATCGATGCCGTATTGACGTTTGACCACCTCAACATCGACGTGCTTATCGAAGACGATTGAATTGACGCCATTGTAGATCGCGGTGATTTTGTCCTGGGGCACTTGATACAGCCACGTCACCTCCTCTTTAAGGAGATTCGAGACCGCGATGACATGATCGACGTCGTGCGTTCCGCCGCGTTCGTGCTCGGCCACGCGCTGTGCTTGGCCGCTGAAAAATTTATTTCCGTTGCGACCGTATTCGGTCGAGTGCATCGAGAGCACGGCTTTGCGCGCGCGGCCCTGCTTGATCCAGACGACTGCGTTCGACGCAAGCCAGTCGTGCGCGTGGACGATGTCGAAGGGGCCGCCGGTGTCCTCCTCGTCGAAACATGCTTGGACAAAGACGCGGCACATGGTGTCGATTTCATCGACGAAATTGGGATTCAATTCGAAGTCGCAGCGGTGGTACTTGACGCCTTCGATCACGGCGAAATGCGACTGGTTCGCGCCACGCCGCGTGAAGACATGAACATCATGTTTGCGCCGGGCCAATGCGGCCCCCAATTCACTGACATGCACACCGACTCCGCCCACGGCAATCGAGTGCAGAGTTTCCCACGAAAAAAGCGCGATTCGCATCAGGCAGCCTTCCGATCCGGTTCATTGACAAGATAATTTATCATAAACGTTTTGAGATAAAAAAGGAGCGCATAATTCTGAGCAGAGAACCGGCATTCATTCGGCGATATTTTTTGATGGAAGCCAGGCGTCGCCGATTCCGTGAAAATGACCGAAAACCCAATCGCCTCGTCGGTCGATGATCGTGAATTCAGCACCGTCTTTCAAGGGTTGATCGAAGGCCGCGTCACCATTTGGGCCGGGGCTTTTTTGTGCAATCGTTTCAGCGATGACCGCAGCGTGGTTGGATGAATACAAATCGCGGTGCGCGGAATAGGCGTCGATACTGAAAAGCAGCGCGACGAGTCCGAGCGCGAGGCCTGCCCAATTCAGGCGCGGCTTGCGCAAGACGGCTCCGAGCGCAAGCGCCGCAACACAGGCCGACCACAGGCCCAGCGCTAGGTTGAATTTTTCCGGATACGACAACCATCCGCTCCAAAAAAAGACGCTGCGCCACCACGGTTCGGGGGCGGCTTGAACGCGACCAGGCGCGGCGCTCAATGCCTGATTCAAATTTGCTTCAAGCCACGGATCGCGCGGGCGAAAGAGTTTCGCTTTACGATAGGCGAGGATCGCATAGCCGTAGTCACCCGCTTTGACGCGCGCGTTGCCCATGTTGTAAAAAAGGGGATCGTTGCGATACTCCGGGGAAATCAGCGCTTCGAACGCCGCCGCCGCGTTGCGAAATTCCCGGGGCGATTTCGCTCCGTCGTACATCGTCAACGCGTTGACAAACGCGCGTTCGCGCTCGCCGCCTTCGGATGCGGAAGTGGTTCGGGCGAATGTGAACGACACGATAAAGAGTACTGCAGCACAAAACACTTTCATGAATTCTAATTCGATCCCATTTCTTTTTGTAACATCGGAATGAGTTTCTCTGCTGATTCGACTAACGACAGCGCTTCCATTCCAGCAATTGATCCGTACTTTGCAGCCTCAATAGAATCCAGCAACCGCACCGTTTCATCGCGCGACGACTGGCTCGCTTTTGCTTTTTCGAGCACGGCTGAGGCGTCTTGAGCGGTCATGCCCTCGGGCGGCACGCCGTTCCAAATTCCAATCAATCCCGTCAGCGCGCGCTGGACTCCCAACGCGGCAGAAGTTGCGTCATTATTTTTTAACGCGGCGCGCGCTCCCGACAAGTGCGTAGCTGATTCGGCCTGCGCTTTCATACGGCGCTGCAATGCCGAATCACCCGCGCGATGACGGTAGAAGGTCAGGCCGACAAAGCCGAAAAAGTATGCGAGCCAAAGACCGGCGACGAGTTCAATGTAGAGTGCGGCGCTCAATGCGGGTCGACCGATTTCCGTTGGGTCTGCGACGTTCTGGAAAATGCCGCTGCCGCGTTCGCCGACGGAACGCCCAGCGCTGATCGGCGCGCCGGAGATGACTTCGTCCGCGCGCAATTGCGCGGCATCTGTCACGTTCAACGCAATCGAGTTCGACGCCAGTTCCTCGAACTTTTCGGTCTTCGGTTCAAATACGGAAACAGTGATTGGAGGAATCACGACACCTGCTTTTTTCGGACGCAATGTATACGTGTAGCTCTTCACATTTCCGCTGGTTTGGCCCGGCGGATTTTTATCGACGACGGTAAAGTCGGCGGCCAGTTTTGTTATCGCTGAGAGGTCCGGAGCGGCGATGCTTTCAAGCAATCCGGAATCGGTGGCGCGTTCGAATTCAAGCGTCAGCGCGAGCGGGTCGCCGACGCGCAAATCCTTCGACGGTGTTTTCGCACGTAATTCATATTTGCCGATGCAGCCGTTGAAATTTTGCGGGGCATCTTTTTGCAGAGCGACTTGGACTGTCTTTGCCGGGGCCACGGCGAGCAATGGTTTCACCGTGAAGCGCCGCCCTCCCGGCGCGACGGAGTTGACAAATTCGCCCTTTACTGTGGCCGGGCCGAATTCGAAGGAACCGATTTGCTGCGGAATGAATCGTCGCTTCAATTCAAAGACGAAATAATTGATCTCTCGCCCGTCCATGCCGGGGCGTTTTTCGCGGCCGGTGAAAAAATTGAATGCGGGGAGTTGTCCAAAATTATCGGTGATGGTTTCAATTCTGAATCCACGACCGGTTTGCGACACGCTGCGTTGCAACCATTCCGCGATGTCGCCCTGGGCCTTCAATCCAGCTGGCACGTCCTTCCATGTAATCTTGACGCGAGGCGGATCGAGCGGCGACACGGGATCGCGATCATCGTTCGGGAGCGGCTTGACGAGAATTTTTAATGTCACGTCAAACGGCTGCGTTGGGAAGACACGCTCCTTGCTCACACTAATTTCCGTCAGCACAAGGTCCTGTTTTTCAATTGCAATAACTTGAAGCGCGAACGAACGGCCCGATATTTTTGCGTTACCGTTCATAATAAAAGGAGCGGGAACCATCAAAGTACCCGAACGCTTCGGCGTCAATTGGTAGCGATAGCCAATCGTCACGCCGCTGTCGGGCGAAACGTCCTGGCCATTGATGATCATTTTGAAACTGCTGGTATACGTGTTCTGTCCCAATTCGACGACTTCGAAATCAGTCTTGAAATCAGACAGGTCAGGCTTCACGCCGTCCTTGCCGTTCGTGACGTGGACTTCATACGCGATGCTTTCGCTCTCGTATACTTGGCTAGCACCCATGCGAGCTTCGACACTGGGAGATCCAGCCGCGAAGACGTGGGACGCCGCGAGGGCCAGCAGCAGTGCTGCGCTTAAACAGGTTCGAGCCGTTTTCACCAGTCTTTCTCCACGCCCGGCATCTTGCCCATGATTGCGTTCAAATCGTCCTGCTTTTTCTTGCGATGATCCAATTCGCGTTCGCGGACTTTACGCAGCATCGCCTCGGCTTGCTCTTTTGACATCGGCTGCTTCTTCGGGTCCTTCCCGTCCTTCTTCTCGTCGTCTTTGTCCTGCTTGTCTTTTTTGTCGCCGTCCTTCTTTTGGTCCTGATACTTCTTGTTGTCGTCCTTCTTTTTCTCGTCTTCCTTCTTCTTGTCGTCGTCTTTTTTCTGTTGGTCTTTCTTATCGTCCTGCTTCTGGTCCTTATTCTTTTGTTTGGGCTGGGCATCAACGATTTCCTGAAGAATCTTTTTCGCTTCTTCTGCTTCCGGATACGCCGATGCTCGGTCAGCCTTCTTCAAATGGCTGATGGCTGCGTTCATTTTATCCAACGCTTTGGGGACGAGCTCGATGGCTTTCTGCAAGCCCTTCTTGATTTCTTCAGGACTCGGAGGGCCTTCCTTCTCTTTCTCGGCGTCGTCCTTTTTCTGCGGATCGGCGGGTTGCGGATTCTTCTTTGCTTCCTCTTCGCGCTTCTTCCGAGCCTCTTCCTGCTTCTTCTTCATCTCTTCGAGCTTCATGTCTTCCATCGTTAGCCACTTCTTGTCGTCCTTCTTTTCTGTGGGCGGAGTGGTTGGTGTACCAGGCGCGTTCGGAGCGGCGGGCGGCGGGTTGTTCTTCTCGACCTCTTTCAATTCCATCTCCGCTTTGATTTTCAATTGCCCGGTTCGGCGTAGTACGTCGGTTTGCAAGTCGAGCAAATCGGCGGTCTCTTCCTTCGTCTTGGCGTCATCTGTTTTCAATAACGAGGGTGCTGGCTTGTCGACAGAGTTCTTCGGCTCGACGGTTTTCTCGACGCTTTTAGTCGAGTCGTCTTTTTTGTCGGCAGGCTCTTCTTTTTCGGGCGGCTTGAGCGTATTGACGATCTGCGTTTCCTCTTTCAAACACCGGCCGAGTTCGACACCAAATGGCGTGACAGCTTCCCACATGCGGTCGAGGATACTCTCGGCTTCTTTTTGAATGATCGAAGCATCAGGCGCTTTGTTATCATTTAATTTTGCAGATGCAGCGCGCATTTTTTCGCCTGCTTCATTGGCCCATTCTTTAATCTTCTTGACCGCCTCGGCTTTCTGTTTTTCCTTTTCCAGATCAGGAATGGCGGTGGCTTGGCCGGGTTGTTGCGGCTGCGGATTCTCGGCGGCGGCTTTGTCGACTTTCTCTTTAAGTGGCTCGATCTCTTCGTTCAAAATGTCCTGCACACGCTTCAATTCAAAGCAATCGTCCGGGCTGGAGTATTCGCCCGCTGCTCGTGATGCGAATCGAAGGCTGCGTTGTGTTTGGACGAGGAAGTCCAGAAATTGAACCAGGTCTAATTCGTCGCGACGTTTTTTGCGGTCGAGTTCCGCCCATTTATTGGAATATAGTTTCAACCACTGACGGATGACTTCGATGTTTTTCCGGGCTTCGGAATAGTCCGGTTTCACGTCCAAACATGTTCGATAGCGCTGAACGGCTTCGAGCAGTTTCTTGACGACGTCGGGACGTTTATCGGGCTCGATTTTTTCCGGCTCCGTCCCGGCAAGGGTCTTTGCGGCGTCGGCTTCGAGCATGCCGAGATTGAATTGTGCGGCGGCGGCGATGGTTTTGTCTCGCGCGGTCGCAGCGCTCATGTAGGATTCTTTGGCCTTCTCTGCGTCGCCCTTTTTTTGGAACGAACAACCGGCAGCGAATGCTGCGCGAGCGGCTACTTCCTGTTCGTCAGGCTGCACTGCTTTTTCAGCGGCTTTGAATTTCTCGGCTGCGGCTTCGTACTCCTTCTTTGCATACAGCGACATGCCCTCTTTCGCCAATTCGCGCGCATCGGTTGTAGCAAACGCGTTGAACGAAAGCAGGCTTAACAACACCAACGTGGCAGCTGTGGCTGGCGTGTTGGATGGGGTGATTCGGACCATGGGAGCGTCTCCTTCTTGAGTCTGTTCCTGCCGCTGACGATACGGGCGAATCAACAATTCGAGCGTGAAGCACAGCAGCGCGAGCAGCAGTGGAATTTCAAAGCGTTCGGCCATGCGGCGGAGCTTTTGTTCTTTCGCGTATTCGCCGCGCAATTGGGACAAATTTTCTTCGTAGAGTTTTCCGAGATCATACGCTCGGGTGCCGGCTGGAACGTATTTGCCTTTCGCCTGCATCGCGATTTTCTCGAGCGTTTCGCCGCCCATTTTACTCATCACATCTTTGCCTTCGTATTGTGCGATCTTGCCGACTCCATCCTTATCCGGCACAGCGGAACCGTTCGACGGGTCACCCAAACCGACGGTAAAAATGGTGACGTGGCGCTCGGCGGCTTCGGCGGCGGCGTGAAGGGGATCGGAGTCTTGATCGTCACCGTCCGTAATCAACAAGAGCGCTTGGTCGCGGTCCGGTGCGGTGGGCAGAACATGCAACGCTGTGCGAATCGCGTCGCCGATTGCGGTGCCGCCTTTGTCCACGCTGTTGGGATTCAGCTCGCTTAATGTCGCTCGGAAAAACGGGTAGTCCGACGTGAGCGGGCATTTCACAACGGCCCGACCAGCAAACGCGATCAATCCGACGCGCTCTCCTTTAAGAGAGTTGAGCAGGCTGGAGACGTCGGCCTTCGCGCGTTCGAGGCGGTTCGGCGGGACGTCTTTGCAGAGCATCGAACGCGAGACGTCGATCATCACGTACAAGTCGCTGCCTTTGACTTTGACTTCTTCGACAACATCGCCCCATTGCGGTCGAGCGAGTGCGGCCAACGAGAAGACCAGGCCCAGTTCCCAGAGAATCAGTTTGGCCCAAAAGCGGCTGGAACTTTCGTGCGGAACGATGCGCGGAGCCATTGCGGCGTCAACGAATGAGGCCACCGCGCGGCGACGCAATGACCGTGCTCGGAGTCCCAGCACGAAGACCAGGATGGTCAGCGGCAGGATGAAATAGAGGAATTCGGGTTGCCTGAAATTCATGTGTCTCGACCTGTTTCTCGCGGCCCAAAAATTATGGCATGGTCCTGAACCGTGTCGCTCCCAGCACACATGCTCCGAGCAACAACGACAGTCCGGGGAGAGCCAGCAGCGTGAAGTACTCATTGTATTCCGTGAAGCGCGTTTCTTCGACTTTCGTTTTTTCCAATTGATCGATCTCAGTGTAAACGGCAGTCAACGCGTCGGTGCCATAGGCGTGCCAGTATTTTCCGTGCGCGGTTGTGGCGATGTCTTTCAGCAATTCTTCGTCGATGGGAAAGCGGCGATTCTGCAACGCGACGTTTCCGAAAATATCGGTGCCGGGAATCGGGACTACGTCGTTTGTTCCGATGCAGATTGTGTACACTTTGATGCCCAGCGCTTCGACGGCTTTTGCGGCTTCGCGCGGATCGGAGCCGAGATTGTTGTCGCCATCGGTGAGGAGAATCAAAATTTTGCTCTTGGCCGTCACTTCCTTCAAGCGATCCGCTCCAGCTAAAAGTCCATCGCCGATGGCGGTTGCCAATTCTTCGCCGTTGAGCGCGGCACCGGTGCGCTTGTCGTAAATGGCTTTGGGAATTTCGAGCGACTTTACGATTTCGGTGAGCGCGCCGTGGTCGAGTGTCAACGGGCAGCGGCTGTCGGCATAACCTCCGAACGCGACCAAACCGATCAAGTCATTCTTGCGGCCTTTCAGTTTCGTTTCAGTCGATCCATTAATAAAGGCGTCAACAACGTGGCGCACGGCGGCGATGCGGCTGGCGGTTTTTTCGCCGATGCTAAAGTCGCGCGCTTCCATTGAACCGGAGACATCGAGCACCATTTCAATTGCGATGCCGTTGGTGCTGGTGCGCGATTCGGAGCGGCCTAATTGCGGGCGGGCGACGGCGATGACCAGCAGTGACAATCCCAGGGCGACAGCAAAGGGGACGAGGCGCTTCAATTTTTGGGCGAGCGTGACGGGTAGCTTTTTCAGATCGGAGACGTTGGAGTACAACGCTGCGGCGCGAGCGCTCGGATGCCAGGCGCGCCACACGGCCCAGACGACCACCGGCAGAAGGATCAGCCAGTGCGGAGAGAAAAAACGAAATCCGTTCATGCGCTTCCAACTCTCAAACAGGAGCCGCCGCCGTATCTGACGGCATGCCGATAAATTCTTTCGCCCGATCAACCGACTCCGCCAACTCACGCGGCCCCGGCCTCATCGCGGCGTATTTGACCATGTCTGCCGCTTCCAAAAACTGTCCCAGCCTCTGCGCTTTGTCGAGCGAGAATGTGCGCCGTGTAGCTGGATCGTGCAGGAATTCTTCAGTCGTTTGCTCGGGCGCGTTGATGCCCGTTTTGCGTTCGATGTAGCGGCGAACAATGCCAGTCAGACGCACATAAAACTCTTTGAATTCTTCGCGCTCGGCGAGCTTTTCGGCAAGCAGTGCATCGAGTTCAGCGCGCGCGATTTCTTCGGGCGTTTTCACGATTTCTGCTGCGATGGCTTCGACGCGTTTGCGTTTCGCGAAATAGAGCGCGGCCCCCGCCCCACCCAACACGACGGCCGCAATTAGTGCGATAACCCATGCCGGGAGCGGTTTGGGTTCGATCGCCATCGGTTCAGTTGTACCGCCGACATCGCTCAAATCAGGCGGCTTGTTCCCGGTTTCGGTCGTGAGGAAGAGTTCGATGGGCGAGCTGAGAATGAACGTGCGCTTTCCCGGTTCCTTCTCTTGTGTGCGCTTGCTGATGTATTCGATTTGCTGGGATCGGATCAATAATTTACCGGCTTGCTCGGCTTCCAATTTGTAGCGATAGCGGCGGACGATTTTGCCTTCTTCCATTTTCTCGGACAACACGTCATAGTCGCGGATCGTGAATTCGGTGACGCCTTTTCCGAATTCGGGGCGCTTGATTTCAACATCAGGTTCGGCGCGGACGGTCAATTCAAGCGCAATCGTATCCGACAACCGCGGGTGCTTCGGAGAGACTCGGACAGTGAGTGTCACGCCGTCTTTTTCAACGGTCTTGACGATGTAGTCGTCATCCAACGTCTTGGGTTTTGCCTCGGGTTTCTTTTCATTGCAACCAGGAAAACAAATAAGGGTACTTAGCACAAGCAACGACATGACAGACCGAGTGGCCCAACCCACAGGGTTGGGTCGCGTAGCGACAAGAAGCTTCTCCCATGCCGCACGAACGACGTGATGCGAGAGTCGAGGGAGAGGCTTCTTGTGCCTGCGGCACCCATCCCGATGGGATGGGCCACCCACGAGCAATTCAGAAAGGAATTTAAAATTCGGTTTCATGTTTTTCAAAGAAGGGTGTGGAATAAACCTCACCGCTGCTGCCGTCGCTCCCTCATTTTGAAAAAGTGCTGCAAGCTGGTCGAATACGGGCGGTCGGTACGGATGTCGAGGCGGTCCACTGATGAGCGGCGCAACGTCGAAGCGAGCTGGCCACCGCGTGCGGCGGCGTTCTTCGCGAACAACTCGCGGACGTTCGGATGGCGTGTGTCCACTTCGACAATTTCGCCGGTCTCGGCATCCTGAAGCGCGACGAATCCGACGTCCGGCAATTCCAATTCGCGCGGGTCGCTGAGTGTGATCGCAACGACATCATGGCGTTTGTTTGCAATGGCCAACGCGCCGGAGCAATCGGGTCCGATGAAATCGCTCATTAAAAAACAGACGCATTTTCGGCGTTGGACACGCCCAACAAATTCGAGCGCTTTGCCGATGTCGGTTGGGGCTTTGACGGGTTCGGCGGCGATCAAATCACGGATCAGGCGCAGCA
Source organism: Planctomycetota bacterium (assembly GCA_037129555.1). Lineage (GTDB taxonomy): Bacteria > Planctomycetota > SZUA-567 > H5-PLA8 > H5-PLA8 > JANXLS01. The sequence goes on along the minus strand of JBAXUS010000067.1, from coordinate 16,966 downwards.
CATTCGAGCGGCCTTTGCGCGGCGGGATGTAGCGAATGACATCGTTGCAGAAAAGAGCCATGCCGACTTTGTCGTGATTTTTCAACGCGCTGAACATCAACACGGCGGCGACTTCGACGGCTGTGTCCATCTTGCTTTTCTTGATTGAACCGAATGCACCGGAGGCAGAAATGTCGATCAGCAACATGACGGTGAGTTCGCGTTCTTCCTGGAATTTCTTGACGTGCGGGATGCCGGTCCGGGCGGTGACGTTCCAATCGATGTTGCGGATTTCGTCGCCAGGCACGTATTCGCGGACGGAATCGAATTCCATGCCGCGGCCTTTGAATGCTGTCAAATATTCACCGGCCAGAATGTCGTTCACCTGACGGTTGGCGACAATCTGAATGCGGCGAACTTCTTTGAGTACTTCGGCAACGTCACGCATAATCGTTCCGTGGAACAACCTTCCCGGGCCGGGCAATTTTGAATTTATTTAAATCGACGGACTGGTAAGGCCGTCCAACTTCGAGTGCTGGGATTACGGGACCGGCACTGAGTCCAACACTTTTTTGACGACGTCTTCGGGCGTTTTGTTTTCGGCTTCCGCTTCATACGTGAGGACGACGCGATGGCGGAGCACGTCGAACGCGATTTCCTTCACGTCCTGGGGCGTCACGTATCCGCGCCGGGACAGGAACGCGTTTGCTCGGGCGGCGAGGCACAGATTGATCGTCGCGCGCGGGGAGGCTCCGTATTCGATCAGGGGCTTGAGTTCCGCCATTTTATAATCCTGCGGGCGGCGCGTGGCGTTGACCAAATCGATGACGTAATCGCGGACTTTGTCGTCCATATAAATGGAGGCGACGGTCTTGCGGATGGCCAGAAGTTTGCCGGGTTCGAGCACCGGTTTCACTTCACGCCTGATTTCTTCAAGTACGTTATCGACGACTTGGCGCTCTTCAGCTTTGCTCGGGTACGTGACGACAACTTTGAGCATGAAGCGATCGACCTGCGCTTCGGGAAGCGGGTACGTGCCTTCTTGCTCGATGGGATTTTGAGTCGCCAGAACTAGGAAAGGTTCTTCGAGCGGGAACGACGTGTCGCCGATGGTGACCTGGTGTTCCTGCATCGCTTCAAGCAGCGCGGATTGGACCTTCGAAGGCGCGCGATTGATTTCGTCGGCGAGAATCAAGTTGGCGAAGATCGGACCTTTTTTGGTCTCGAACGCGCCTTCGCGCGGATTGTAAATCAGCGTTCCGATCAAATCGGCGGGGAGCAGATCGGGGGTGAATTGGATGCGGTTGAATTTGCATTGCATCGCCCCGGCGAGCGCTTTGATGGCGGTCGTTTTTGCCAGGCCCGGGACTCCCTCTAGAAGGACGTGACCGCCAGTCAGCAAGGCGATCAGGAGACGCGAGACCATCACGTCTTGGCCGATCAGTACTTTGCGAACTTCGGTGCGCACCGCTTCGATGTGTTCGAAATCAATGACGACTTGATCTTTAATTTTTTGAACGTCAACGCCTGCCATGGTAATCCCCAACCGGTGTGTAAATAGTTGTTTTAATGGGCGAATGATACCCGCATCGAAATTGATGCGCCAAGACACAACGCGAATAATCTGGCCGCGCGACTTGGATCATCCACCTCTTTAGATGCGCCTATTTTATTTTTCTTCAAACGATTTCAAGCGTAAGTTGCAGATTTTTTTACGTCAAATTCCGGCCAGTTTACGGTAATCGGCGACCATTCGTTCGACGCTGAAAAATGCTTCGACGCGAACTCGTCCGGCCGCCCCCATCGCTCGGCAACGTTCCGGATCGCGGGACAATTTGATCAGCGCAGCGGCGAGGGCATGGACATCCGCGCGCGGGACCACGTGACCGGTGATGCCCTCTTCAACTTGCTCGGATGCGCCACCGTGATCGGTTGCGATCACGGGCAGTCCTGCGGCCATTGCTTCGAGCGAAGCGTTCGGACAGCCTGCGGGTTCGGAGATCATCGCGAAGAGATCGAGGCTGACGAGGAAGGATTTTGAGTCTTGAAACTCGCCGATCCAATCGATGTTCAGGCCTGTGCCTAGATCCTTGAGGGACTGTGCGTACGGCTCGCCCCCGGATTCTGGGCGGCCTGCGATTTTCAAAACATGAGGGGGCAAGTTGGGCGCGGCGATGCGCAGCGCTGCGATGAGTTCCTCGAGTTTTTTCTGGGGCGAAATGCGCGCAGATGTGCCGATGATGAAGCGCGTTTCAGTTCGTTCGTCCTGGGGCAAAGGAGATAGTGGCAGGCCATTGGGGATGACGGTTGGTTTCAGATTCAGCGAGGTTTTCGCGCGTTCTGATTCGCGTTTGTATTTCACCACAATCCCGGCGAGACGCGCGCCGTAATCGGCTCCACAGCGGTACGGTAGGCCTGGCCGCGGACGAGCGAAGTAGGCGTCGAGCGAATCGAAGAACATTTCGCCGGGGCTGACATCGAAAATGGGGATGTCGAAGAGCGCGTCGGCGAGGAGAATTTTGTGTTCGGCGATGACGTTCCAAAAAAGGATTGCGCGCGGCGGATCGGCGTCGATACGTTCGAGAATTTGAGTCACGGCGTCGAGTGGGTCGGCGTAACGCGGTTCGGGGATGAAGACAGGAGCGCCTGCGGAACGGAGCGCACTTAATCCCGGCGTTGGGTTGTCTTCGCGTTCTTGAAGGACGGCGGCGCGGACGGGAATTGATTGGGCTTTCAATCCCAGCAACAACCGCCGGGCGCTGGATTGTGCGCCGCCGGTGGTGAAGTTGTTGGCGATGAGCCAGATGCCTTCGCCGCGACGGGGACCGCGTGTCAATTCGATGGCGCGTGTGAAGAGCGAGGCGTAGCGTTCGGCCATGGAATGGAGCGTGAAACTTGAGCGACTGCGCGGGGGTAATTGAGGCGACTTTTGTTCGGCGATGTCGGCGAGTTTTGACGCGATCAATTCGGGAGAGGCATCGAGTGGGACAATGGTCAGCGCTGGATTTTCTGGGGCGATTTCACGCGTACCCCCTGCATCCGTCGCGACGACGTGGCGACCGGCTGCGAGGGCTTCAAGATGGGCGAGGCTCAGGCCTTCCCATGCGCTGACGGAAACGAGCGCGTCGCTGGCCCAGAGGAGCGGTGCGACGTCTTCGGCGGCTCCGATGATGCGAACGGAATCGGCGAGATCAAGGCGTTCGATTTCAGAGTGCAGAGCAGATTCGCAACGCTTGGCGTCGTCGCTCGTCTTCGATGCTTCGCCTGCGATGATCAATTTTGCGCCGCGATGGATCCCGCGATTCTTGAATTCAGATTGGAGAGCGGCGAGAACGGATGGCAGGCGCTCGAGCCGTTTTTGCGGGCGCGGATTGGCGAGGGAAAGCAGGACAAAATCGCTTGGAGCGAGGTTTAATCTCGCACGTGTCTCGACGCCGCGCCGCATGTTCTCCGGCGACGGTGCGAACGATCCGGCGTCAATACCGTTCCAACATGTTCGGACGGGAGGAGTAACTTTTTGGGCGAGCAAATCCCGTTCGACGGCTTGCGAGCAGGCGACAAGAAGCGTTGCGGCAAGCGGCGTTTCGGGCGTTGAAAAACCGGCGGGCCAGCCTTGTTTGACGTTGTGAATTGTGGCGACGATGGGGAGTTTGGATTCGGCGACAATTGCCATGTCGCTGGCTGAGAGCAAGTGCGCGTGGACCGCGTCGCATCCCAGCGCGATGGCGCGGTTGGCGAATGAGTGGAGGTGTTCAGCACGGTTTGGTCCGGGCGTCAAATCGGTGATTTCGTCGGGCGATTCGTATGCGGCGCGAGTGGGCGATCCCAGGGCGAAGAAGAGTGTGCGAACGCCGTGGCGCGGCAGTTCGCGGGTCAGGTCGAGGGCGATTCGTTCAGCACCTCCTCGCTGGAGGCTGGTCACGACTTCGGCGACGCGCAGGGCTGGGTCGTCGAAGACGTCTAATTGAGGGAGACGTACATAGCGATGGCGCGTGGTCTTCAGTTCGTTTCGAAGAGCGGTGTCGAAATCAGCGCCTACTTCAATCCGCTTTGCGAATTCGTTAGCTGAAGGAGTGGCAAGCAAGACGCTTGCGACGCGTGGTAGTTGATCTTCAAATTTTTCGAGATGCGAGAAGTCGCCACCGGATTCGGCTTGTAGGCGGTTCCAGTCGGCGCAATCGTGCGCGAGTCGGGCTGAGTTCTGGGGCAAAGCTGCGTTTAAGACTGCATTCGAACGCTGCGTTTTGGCTGGGTTTATCACTGAGACTATGCCGAATCCGCAGAGTGGTATTCCTCCCGGGGCGATGTGTGGGCAATGCCAATTTTTCAAGCCGCGCGGAATAGTTCCGGCTCGGATGAACCACGTGAAATCGGATTCGATTTTTTGATTTACAGAATATTCGAGCGTTGCGTCGGTGATATTTTTAAAGCGGCGATTGAGAATTCGAATCGTGCGCCCGGAACGATAGCGCGCGCCGGGAAAGCCGCCGAAGACGACGATTTGAATTCGATCCGCATCGTCGAGTTGAGGCATGAAAGAAGAACTCGCGAGACGTTTCGTAGGACGGGCTTACAGCCCGCCCTTAATATGCGGACGGGTAATCGACGGGAATGGTTCGGACCAGACTGGGCGGAACGGTCGCGGATGTGCCGGCGTTCGAATAAGAGTCGGGATTGGGCGCCACGATCGTATCATCGAAATCATCGTCGACATTTCTGTTGCTGGCGGCGCGCGCGTTACGCGGGGAATTGCTGACGACGTCTACGATTTGAATGTCACGCGGCGGCGAGCCGACGTAAACAAAATGTCCGCGCGGGCCGGGTTGGTATGGAACGCTTTGCGTGATCCAGCCGCTCGGGCCTTGGTAGCGGTAGTGGATCATCGTGCCGGGCGTCAGGAAATTATTGAAGAGATAGAAACCATCGTCGCTGATATTGGAGACAATCTTCCCGTATTGCGCGACACGCCCGCTGACGGGCGGAAGATTGGATGGCGTGGCGCGGTCGGTCAAGGATGCTTCACGTTGCGACGAGGGCTTCTTCGAAAGCAGTCTGTAAATGAGGAATGCGAAACCGGCCACAAACAAAAAGCAGCAGCCGAGGCCTAACACGCCCACGATAATTGCGACCGGGTCTACACCCACACCATTGTCCACGTTAGCTAGTCTCCCAATTCGATGACGATTCGAAACCCATTGTCCGCGTTCCGACTGTGTTCATCGTTGCGATAACGCGATGCGGAGCGGCAGTGCTTTGCGTCTTTTAAAAACGACCCGCCACGCAACACGTAGCGCGGTTTGCCTTCGACCGCTTCAGCGACCGGTGTCGTGTCTGATTTTTCGCGGTACGGATTATACAAGTCCCGGCACCATTGATACACACCACCGCACATGTCGAACAGGCCGAATGCGTTGGGCATTTTTTCGCCGACGGGATGAGTTCCGCCTTCAGCATTTTTCTTAAACCAGGCGATCACTAAGGCGGCCTCGTCGGTGTCACCATTATAGAACCGAGTCTCCGTTTTTGCGCGACACGCGAATTCCCATTGCGACTCGTTCGGGAGCTTAATGCTCTTTCCACTTTTTGTCGAAAGCCAGGTGCAGAACTTGACGGCATCGTGCCACGTGACGAGCACGACGGGATGCGTGTCGGTTTGTTTGAAGCCGGGATTGCGCCACGTGTATTCTTTCTTTTGGACGAGTGCTTTGCCATCGAAACCAAATCCGCCCGACGGACCGGACTCCGCTTCGGTGCGGTATTTTGTTTCGGCGACGAACTGTTTGAATTGGCCGATGGTGATTGGATATTTCGACATCGCAAAACCAGATTTGAGTGTCACGTCATGGAGTAACTCGTCGGCGTTTCGTCCCACTTCAGTCGCGGGTGATCCCTGCTTGAACGTGCCGCCGAAGATGACAACGTATTCCAACTTCACGCCTGACCCAAGTTCGAGCGTTGTGGTGTTTTCGTTTTCCAACGCGTGGGCGAGTGATGCTGAAATGAGCAACGCCATCGCAACCGCATTGAAGCGAACATGAATTTTTGAAATGCCGATTTTCACGCACCCACCGCTTTCGTTCGACTTGCATTCACGCAAGAACACAGAGCAATCGTTCGTACTTTTCATTTTAAGATTTACGAAGTTTATAAAGACTCGGATGAAAATTCAACTGCTTCGATTCATTGAACGATGCGACAGGCCGTGCTCATTTTTTCCAATCTTCGATATTGTCTCCAAAGTCTTTTCCGAGCAACAGCGCAAGGCGGGCGCGGGCGGCGTCTTTGAATAATGGGACGTGTTCGAAGATGTCGAAAAGGTAGTCGCGGTCATCGTGGAGTTTGAGGGTTCTGACGTAGGGCAATGCGTTGGCGATGCCGGGATGGGCGGCGATGGATTTTTGGATTGCTGATTTCAAATTGGGATCGCGCGTTTTTTCCATCGCTTGTGTGATGTGAAAAATGGCTTGTGGAAAAAAGCGGGTGAGGTCGGTGACGGCTTTGGCTCGGTCGCCAGCGGTCACGGCGTCGGAAATGGAATTAATCAGGGCGTCGGCTTTCGCGACAGTCGCGGGAAGGGGTTCGGAAAAACCGGTGGTCGTGGCGGCCATGACGACGGGAAGGTCTTGACTGGGGGCGATGGCGACGCCCATGTCAGCGAGCGGTCGGAAGAAATTGAGCTGCATTTCGGCAGTCGATTGTTGGATTAATTCATGCAATCCTGAGGCGTGGATCATGCGCTTGGCCTCGCCCTCGCTGAATGTGAGCTCGGCTTCTCCGTTTGGTTTTAGCGTGAAATCGAAGCCGGTGCCGACGTCGGTGTTCTCGAGTCGAATCATGAGAAAGTTGTGTGATTCAGTGATCGACAAGTCGGCTTTCAGGATGCGGTCTTCTTTGAATTTCATGCGGTAGTCGCGCGTCTTGCGATTCAATGAATACAGCGCGAGGCACGTTGCGGAATCGAGGTTCAATTGCATTTCGGAGGCGTCGTAGAATTGGCCATTTTTGCTGAGACGACCGTGGACTCTGAATTCGCCGCGCAAGCCGCCTTTGATGTCCTTCTCGACGATGCGGACATCGATGGGCAGATCCTGCGCGTCTCCATCGCGCGGACGGGCGCTTGCGGAGCCTCCGTCTGCGTGAAGCACGAGTTGGAATTCGGGGGCGGCAGCAGCACCGACTCCGCGCGATTGGGCGGCGCTGACGAGAAATTGGACATCGGTGTTGATTTCGGAAACGGGACGGTCGTTCGCGGTGCTGACTCCGGCGTGTTTGGCGGCGATCAAGCCGACGGTACCCCAGTCAATTCCGAGACGCCCATTTTCGATGCGCATCGGAGCCATCCACGCGATCACGTCTTTGGGCGTGAGGACGGGTGTGGTAAGAACGGTTTCGAGTGCGAACGCTCGCGCGGCGAGGACGACGGCGGTGAGCAGGATCGGGGAGAGAGACACGCAGAATCGGCGCTTGGTTCGGGGCATGAAATGGATCCGGGAGAGAGAAAAGCCGACAATATCGTTATCGACTGTAATCAGTGATTGCCTTTGGAAAATGCACCGGGCCGAGTTACTCGATGCTGGTTTTGAATAAAAGCGCGGCTCCGATCAAGAGCGCGACTTCGAGTACCGCGATGGATTTTGTGGTGATGCTGATATCGGAAAGGAACATCAACGAGGTCAGACGCCACGTGCAGATTCCACCGTAGAGGCAGAGCGAGAAAAGAATGCCGGCGCTGCGATAGGCGGGTTTGAGTGCACAGAGGGCGTAGAAAATGGCGAAGCCGATTTCCATGCCGCCGTACACGGCGAGGTACTCGCAGCGTCCATTATTGTCGAGCTTGAGGAATCCTTGGGCGGCGGTGATTTTATCGAGATTGAGTGTGCAGAGTAGGCCGAAGACAAGGTAGATTATTGCGTTGAGCCATAGGTAGACGATGGACATTGGGTGATGCTCCGGAAATGCCGCTTACTGACGAGCGCGGCTCGTGGTGACGTGCCCGTTGTCGTAAATTTACGCGAACGGGTTTTCGTAGCTCATGCGTTCGATCATTTCGGCGGCGGTGCGACCGATGGGACCATGTGGATCAAGAGTTCGGGCACGTTCGAAATCGGCTCGTGCGCCTTTGCGGTCGCCCCGGCGCAAGCGACGCTCGCCGCGCAACAACGGCGGGATCGGGTCTCCGGGCTGAAGGTGTGCGAGGACAGTGGCGACGCGTTCGGATTCGAGCGATTTTTTCTGATGATTAAAAAGCGCAAGAAGATTGTTGCACATCCGGCCCAGGATTTCGCGAGGCGTGACCGGGCGGAGATGCTCTTCTGGAAGAAATGGCTGGCCCATGGATTCGACGCGTTCGCGGCAATCACCGAGGTCAATCGAGTGCGCTCCATTAAACGGATCGATGAGCGTGAAATGTTCGCCTTCGCCGCCTGCAATGGCGACGCGGACAATGAAATGTCCAGGCAAGCCGACGCCTTCGGCGTTTAAATGCACGCGACGCGCGATGGCGAGATAGAGCACCGAGAGCGTAATCGGCAGACCAGTACGGCGCTCGATGACGTCCGACATGTAGCTGTTTTTTTCGGTATAGAAATTGTCCGATCGGCCTTGAAAACCTTCTTCGCGCCAGAACGAGCCGAGGGATTTCACGACTTCGATCGTGTCGCGGTTGGCGGCGCGTTTGACTTCTTTTTGCGTTATGCTTAAGGCGGTGCTGATGTAGTCGGTCGCGCGGCTTGCGAGTTCGTCGATGTCGCGCAAGACGCGTTGAACGGGGATGTTCGGATAACACAGACGCGAGAGCTGCACGGCACCGTGTTCGACGCGGTAGTTCTTTTTTTCGCGAGCGAGGCCGGCGTGGATTTCGCGACCGATTTCGTCGGGAAGGAGGATGCGGATCAGACCGCGGCTGAGGGCTGCGGCGTTTTCGCGGCGGCTTGCGACTGCCCGGTGCAAGGCTGGCAGCGCGGCTTCTCCGAGTGCGATGATCTCACGCGAGATTTCTGCACGGCGCTCGGCTCCGACATTCTCGGCGAGATCGAGAAGCGCGGTCGCGCGGACTCTGCGTCGGAATAATTCACCTTCGCAGCCGGGCATTTCGCGGGGATCGGGGCTTTGACAAGCAAACGAATCGTGCATGGGGCGGTCGAGTTCTCCTGTAATGCGTATTTGATTCGAAAACGGAATAAAGTCAAGAAGGAGTGCGTAAACCTTGACGGAAGCGGGTCAACGCTCTATTCTCGAGAACCGGTATCGACTGTTTTTGCGCGCATATTAAAAAGGGTGTCCTCGTGTTGCAGCATATTTGGCGGCAAGTGAAGCAACTCGTTAAGCTTTTCTTTTTTCCATGGCCTGCGCTGTCATTTTTTACGCGTTCAGTCGGCGCAGAATACGGAATTGGCTTCATCCGCAAAGTGCGCTTGTTGCGTGCAACCTTGTACAATTCAACGCTGGCCGGAAGCGCGTCAACATTCGCGGAGCAGCTGATGCTGGTTCGCGGTGTCTTATCTATTCCCAAAAATAGTTCCGGCGCGGTGGCCGAATTCGGATGTTTCAAAGGCGCAGCAACGGCTAGTTTGTCAATCGCCTGCGCCGCATGCAACCGGACGCTGATGGTCTTCGATTCGTTCGAAGGTTTGCCCGAACCCTTAGACCGAGTGACCAGTTTATCGACCGGCACCGACATTCCGTATCATGCCGGCGATTTAACGGGGACACTCGACGAAGTTAAGAGCACGGTCAAAGCAAGCGGCGACATTTCAGTGTGCCAATTCGTTCCCGGATTTTTTGATGCAACATTGCCCAAGCTTGATCCCTCGGTCCGCTTTGCCATGATCTTCGAAGACGCTGATTTGCCACAATCGGTGCGGTCCGTTCTTCGATACGCTTGGCCGCGCTTAAATGAGGGTGCCTTTTTTTTCTGTCATGAAGCGCGCGACAAGGAAGTTATCGAACTGTTTTATGACGCTGCTTTATGGCGCGACGACTTAAAATCAAATGTACCCGGCTATACCGGATCCGGATGCGGACTACCTCTCGATCCACGCGGATCGATGCTTGGGTTTGCTGTAAAACGCGATCAATAAGCAATCCCGTCCTTCAACAATTCTACTTTTCTTTTACTTCGAGATCACGGCAGCAGCGGAAGCCAATCGTTGTCATTTTGTCCTCGCGGCTGTGACTGAATGTGGACATACAATTGGCATCATTTGCTGATTCTTTGAATGATCCACCCATGACGGTCACGTCGGCTCCGTCGCCCATGTCCTCGGTCCATTCCGCCGCGTTCCCGCTCATGTCAAAAATGCCGAGCGAGTTCTGGCACATCTTTTTTGATCCCGACGCGGTCAGGCCTTTGCCTTCTACGTTGCATAACGCTGCGTTCAAGTCCTTGCCGTTTCCATAGGGATACGTCGCATTGGTACTGCCTTGACAGGCATCTTTCCAGCGGGTGCTGGTGCAGAGTTTCTTGCCTTCTTTCGCGCAGATTTGACTGGCTGCGGCAAACGGCACATCGACCATCGGCATTTCGCCGGGCGTGTTGGGGAACTCGTAGCGGTCGATGCAGAACGCTTTGCGCCGGTCGTCAACACCCCACATGAAAGTGGGATTTTTGGGAGACGGACGGCGCTCGGAGTACATCGCCTGTCCTTTCATATCGCAGAATTTCTGATCGTTCACGAAGGCCAGATACATGCGCCCTTTTACATCATTCGGATGGTTCTGCATGGCGATGTTGAAGAGCCGTTCGGCTTCGGCAAGGTCCGGCTGCGCAGTCGCGAGCAATGCAATTCCCTGCTCCATGCTTTTGTTGTACACGTCGGGATTGTAATGGCTCGCTTCCAATTGCTTTTGAATCAGCGCGACCGTCTCATCGAATTTCAATTGAGTCGCGAGCTTTTCTGCGAGCGTGTATTTTTCAAACGCGCCTTCAGAATTTCCGGACAGCGCCACGCGCTCGGCTTCAACAATCGCCGCGATCATGCCTTTGGCGGTGTTCATGTCTTCTTCAGCTTTATTGAGCATGTCATTGCGGAAATCTTTGAGCTGCTTCATTTCGCGTTCGAGGCGCGCGTATTGGTTAGCCGCGTCCTGCCAGCGCGCCAGTTTGACGGCATCACGTGCTTGAGCGAGGTACAACGTGGAAAGCGTTTCGAGCGCCAATTCGTAGAGTCTGCGCGAGCGCTGCGGCTTGCGCTTTTCTAAACGCAACGCGAGATTTCGATAGTCATCGCTGCCGCCGCGTGGATCGGTGAACGCGCGCGCTTCAGCCTGCTGGATTTCGTTTTCGTCGAACGCGTCTTCTCTAAAACGTGTCGAGTCAGCATTGAAGAAAATGAACGTATGCTTCTGGAAGACGTCGACTGCCTCGGCGTATTTGCGCTCGTCGATCAACTTCTTGCCCTTGGAAAGCAGCGATTGTTCCTGCCAATATTGGAAGCCGACGATGCCGCCTGCGACGATCAGGATGACAACGACGAACGTGACCGCTGCGTTGCCCGAGCGCTTTTTAGCGATCTGCTGAATCTGTTGCTGAGCTTTTCGATTGGCTGGATTGAGGACTGAAATGTCTTTCCAGCAATGGATCGCCTCGCCCAAACGTCCGCGCGCCATCGCTTCGGTGGCGCGGTCGAGGAGCAGCTTTTCCTTGTCGCGCAGCATCGTAATTTCGTCGGTCATACGCGCGACGGTACGGTTGGTGGGATCGGTGTCGCGGGCGCCTCGGTACAGGTTCAATGCGGCATCCAATTCGCCTTGCGCGCGGAGCGTCTGGCCGTGTTGGATGTAGGCTTCGACGATGCTCTTGATCGCCTGCGGATGGCCCGGGCGCAGATTCAAAATCGGCTTCCACGTCTCGATCGCTTTACCGTAATTTTGTTCGAGATTGTATTGATAGCCTTCCTTTAAGAGGAAGTCGATGCGCTGCAATTTACCTTCCGATTCTTTCAATCCGAGCCGCGCCTGTTCACACGAGGCGTTGATTTTCAACGCGTCTTCATAGGTCGCAATGGCTTCTTCCAAGCGGCCCTGATGACTGAACGATTCGCCCTGTTCGGCGAGCTTGGCAGCGGGAACGACGATGACGCGCAGCTGCTCGATCTGTTTTCCAAGCGCATCGTCGCGCAATTCGGCGGGGGTGCCGTCCCAAATCTTGATCGCGTTTTCGAACTGGCTGCCTGCGATGGCGTTGCGAATATCGTTGACCAGCGTGCGCTTGAGCGCGAGGCGGCTTTCGATGTCTTTCAGGAGCGCTTTGAGCGTGGCGTCGTTGGGTTCGAGTTCGGCGAGAATGCGGCATTCGCGCTGAGCATCCACGAGCATGCCGCGCTTTAATAAGTTGTCTGCGTTCTGACGGCGGATCGCAAATTCGCGGTCCACTTCCTGCTCGACGCGCTGACGTGTGGCGTTGTCAAGGGATTGAGAATTCAGCGCGAGCATGTACGCCTTCATGGCGTTGACGCGGTCGCCGCGTTCGAGCATTTCATCGCCGCGCGATACGTTGGCGTAACCGTCGTCGCCACCCATGGGCCCCATACCGCCCATGCCGCCCATTCCCGACATCGGGCCTTGTCCGCCCAAGACACTGTTGACGCGCGATTGCTCACCGCCGGGCATGAAGCCGCCGCCCATTCCGGGCAAGCCCGGCATTCCCGGCATTCCGCTGCGCGCTGAGTTTGGCACTCCGCGCCGAACGGGGCCCGACAATCCTGTCCCAGAAATCCCCGGACCAGGCTGCATCGGGTTGCCGAAATCCGTGTTGCCACTACCGGGCGTGAATCGCGACGGAACATTCGAACGCTGTTGGCCGGCGTCCTGGTAATTTGAAGCTGGAGCCATTCCGGACATAGGCATTGGAGCGTCGTAATTTCCGACGTCCCCACCCTTCTCTGCCTGCTCTGTTTTTTCAATCGCAGCATCAATCGCATCGATTACTTCAGTAAATGTCTGATAGCGATGCTCGCGCTTCTTCGCCATCATTTTACAGATGACGTCGGAGATCGCTCGCGGTACGGTCGGCAGGACTTCGTTCGGCGGAATCAGTGCTTCGTGCTTGTGACGGTACATCGTGGACATCGCCGTTTCAGCTTCGAACGGCAGACGACCCGTGATCAACCGATACCATGTGCCACCCAGACTGTAGATGTCTGAACGGCCATCGACTTTTTTGCCGTCGCATTGCTCGGGACTCATGAACGCCGGAGTGCCCATGACGGAATCGACGGAGGTTTGAGTGCCAGTGCCGTCGGCTTCTTTTGCAAGGCCGAAATCGGAGACCTTGATCTGGCCTTTGCGCGTGACCATCAAATTTTCAGGTTTGATATCGCGATGGATGATGCCTGTCGCCATGGCGGCTTCGAGGCCCTGCGCAGCTTGGCGAATAAATTCGGAGGCTTCGCGCCATTCCAAAGCGCCGCGCCGCTCAGCCTGCATTTCAGCAAGACTTTCGCCTTCAATCAACTCCATGATCATGTAGTTGATGTTTTGATCGGTACCGACGTCGTACACGGCCAAAATATGCGGATGATTCACGCGGGCGATGGAACGCGCTTCTTTTTGGAAGCGAGTGACAAAATTTATATCGTTCGCGAGATGCGGTGCCAAAACTTTGACTGCGACAACGCGGTCCAGAGATTTCTGGCGGCCCTTATAAATGACGCCCATGCCGCCCTGGCCGATGACTTCCAGGATCGCACAACCGCCGATGGTTTGATTGATGAGCGGATCGGACATGAACCACGGACTCTCCGGTGCAAACAACCTAAAAACACAAAGAGTTACACGAACGACGGCATAACATGAATCGGTCTATTTTTTGCTAAAAATACTGGGCGTCCGCAGCTACCTTTGGGCTAAAAATCGCACTCGAACTCAGGACGTATGACTTTCGAACTCCCCCAATCCCTAATCCTTAAATATATAAATTTCAAGCGATCAGCATCGCGTTCATTCGTTTTCGACTTGGGTCAATACATTAAGCAAACACGTTGCCAATTTATCCCGGCACTGCCGATAGCGACCGATCTCCCGCCCACCCGGCTCCGCAATATCATCGTTATCTTTCGACAGTAACTGAATACGATCCGCACAAAAAGGCATAAATTCGATAATACTTTCCCGATGAGCCCGCGTCATGGTAAAAATCCAATCGGCGCTGTCGATCATGTCAGGCGTTAGCAACGTCGTGCGATGGTCGGACATATCGACGCCTGATTCTCTCATTGCCGTGATCGCGAGCGGATGCGCTGGTTGCCCGGATTGCGCGTTCGTCCCAGCCGACAAGACACGCACCGGCATGCCGTCCAAGCGCGGACGTCGAGCCAGCACGGCGCGGAAAATCGCCGACGCCATGGAGCTTCGACACGTGTTGCCTGTGCAGACGAAAAGCACCGTAGGCGACGCCGTGAGCAGAATATCCAGCTCCGTCAATTTCCCTTCGCGCTGAACTTTGACGCCCAGTTCGTTCACTTCGACAACCGCCGACAACGTTCCGCGCGGAGGCATCCCACCTTCAAGCACCAGATCGATCTTGCCATCGAACGCTTCGCGAACGTGCTCGGCCGAAAGCCCGTCGCAAACCACGCGGCCAAGTTCGTCGCACCCTTTATTGATCCGCAGCGTCGCGTTCGGAGCCGCAATCGGAAATGCGCATTCCGCCAACAGCGACCGCGCAATCGGATGCTCCGGCAACCGCAAGCCCACGTTTCCGCCACCTGCGCGAGGTACGACCAGAGTCAGCGCTCCAGGCCAGTACATCCGCGCCAATTTCTGAGCCGTCCGCGACAATCCACCAGCCACTTGCTCCGCCTGCCTCATCGAACCCACCAGCAGCGAATAATTCTTGCCGTCAAGCTTCCCTTTTATACGTGCCAACCGAGCCAGCGCCTCGGGATTTCCAGCATCCGCCCCCAGCCCGTACACCGTCTCCGTCGGAAACGCCACCAGCCCGCCCGAGCGCAGGATCTGCGCCGCATGAGTCAACTTCGCAGCATCCGCCGCGCCATCAAGTTGTACGTGCTCAGTTCTCATTCCACTCCCACCAGCTTTCCCGTTCCCACACAATCACATTGTGCATTTGTTTTCCCCTCTCCCCTTGGGGGAGAGGGCCGACGAGCCTGCTGTTCGGCTCGCGGGGTGAGGGGAAGGCGTTGATTAATGATCCCGCCGTATCAGCTCTTCCGCTTCAGCGCCTTCGCCGCAATATCTTTCCGGTAATGCGCCCCATTAAAGGTGATCTTCTCACACGCCTGATACGCACGATTGATCGCCAGCGGCAACGTTGCAGCCGTTGATGTCACACCCAACACCCGCCCACCACTGACTGTAATCCGTCCGTCTTTCTGCTTCGTCGTCCCGCCGTGGAAGACCTGCACACCTTCCGAGTTTTCCAACTGCCCCGATGCGTTCAGCCCGTTGATCGTCGCACCCAGCGTCACTTTCGCCGGATAGCCATCAGCTGCCATCACGACGCAGACCGTCGGATCGTCTGAAATGTCCAAGTCGAAATGCTCGAGCTTGCCTTCAATGACCGCTTCCATAACATCAACAAGGTCCGATTTGATGCGTGGCAGAATGCACTGACATTCCGGATCGCCGAAGCGCACATTGTACTCCAGCACCTTCGGCCCGTTGTCGGTCACCATGATGCCCGCATACAGAACGCCCTTAAACGGTCGTTCTTCGCGCCGCAACGCGTGCAACGTCGGCACTAAAATCTCGCGCACGATCCGGCTTTCCAATTCAGGCGTCACAATCGGTGCTGGCGAATACGCGCCCATCCCGCCCGTGTTCGGACCTTCGTCATTATCGAAGACTCGCTTGTGGTCCTGAGTGCTTGGGAGCACCGCCAGTGTCGAACCATCCGTCAACGCCATCACCGACGTCTCTTCGCCGCGCAACGTCTCTTCGATCAGAATATTTTTACCCGCATCGCCGAACTCGCCAGCAACCATCGCCCGCGTAATCGCAGCTTCCGATTCAGCCGAGTTCTGGCACATCAACACGCCCTTCCCTGCTGCCAGTCCATCGGCCTTGATCACGAGCGGAACGTCGTGTTCCTTCACGTATTCAATTGCGCGTTCCGGGTCCGAAAAGACGACATAATCCGCCGTCGGAATGCCATGCTTGCGCAACAAATTCTTAGTCAGAATCTTCGACCCTTCCAACTCCGCTCCGCGATACGACGGCCCAAAACACGGAATCCCCAACTCCTCCGTAACTTTGTCCACCAGTCCAGCCACCAGCGGCGTCTCCGGCCCGATGACAATCAAGTCCGGCTTCTCCAGCCGAGCGTAACGCATCAGCTTCTCAACGTCGTCCGCCTTGATCGGAGCCGTCTCAACGAGCGCCCCGTTCTGGCATCGCACCAGCTCAATCCCAGCATTCCCCGGTACACAATGCAACTTTGTGACACGAGAACTCTGCGCCAACTTCCAACACAACGCATGCTCCCGCCCACCCGACCCAATCACAAGAACTTTCATGAATACGCAGCTTCCTAAAATGAACTCCGCCCAACCCGCACCGCTTACCTCGCCTAATTTTAAGAGATTTCAAACGAGAAGAAAGCATTAAACGCATCGATTCAGAGAAGAATTCAAAATCCCCTGTTCGCGGATATCATGAGGAGCATTTCTTCGGCTGAAAGTCCTAGACTATTCAATTTATTGATTGCCACATACCCATTGTGTCATGCTTATTGATTTTATCAAAAATTGGGCTTGAATTCACGTTATGTCTAGGTACTTTGCAAAAGAGCTATCGGACATCCCCCCCTGCCAAGATGCGCCGTGCCGGGCAAGCGGAACGAGAAAAACTCGCTTGGCGTATTTGGAGACTACGCCAAGCGAGTTTTTCGAAGTAACGCGCAGCTCGCCGCAAGCAGATTGGCGCGGGGGGGTTGTCCGGTAGCTCTAAAGCAAATACCGTTCATTGAATTGCCTACATCCGTGCGGAGTTTGTCTCATCGTAAATGGTAACCGTTCAGTGGCCGACA
>JBAXUS010000066.1:0-30189 GCA_037129555.1 Planctomycetota bacterium | reverse complement strand
TGAATCCCCTCTCCCCTCGGGGAGAGGGCCGACACAGGTACTCCTGTGCGGGGTGAGGGGGTGGCGTTGATCAATCCAAACACATTGACTCAATCATGCGCCTCCCCCTCACCCGGCGAGTGAGTACGCTCGCCCGCCCTCTTCCCCGAGGGGATGAGGGGTAACTCTGACCAAACACCCCACCTCAGTTTTAAGGTCCCATGAATCCATTGATTTCGCCAGTCCAAAGCGTAAACTACTTGCATCACAACGTCGTTTTTAAATGTCGTAATCGAAATGAGGTGCGCGCGGATGAATCCATTACGTGAAGGGTTGCAGCGGCAGCGAGTTCCCGAGCCGTGTGCGATGGTCATCTTTGGCGCGTCAGGTGATTTGGCGCACCGCAAGCTCATCCCAGCAATCTACAGCCTCGCGCATGAAGGCAGCCTGCCGCCGTATTTCGCGCTCGTCGCCGTTGCCGTCAGTGACTTCACCACCGAATCATTTCGCGAGGACATGAAAAAAGCCGTCGATGAATTCTCGCGACACAAGCCCATCAACGAAGCCGTCTGGAACAACCTCGCAGCGGGTATCCACTACATTAAAGGGGATTTCAAAGAGGACTCGACCTTCCAAGAACTCGGCGCGTTGTTGAAGCGCTTGGACGCCGAACGCGGCACCAAAGGCAATCGACTCTTTTACCTCTCGACCAATCCCAGCCTCTTCGAAATCATCCCAACACAACTCCAAGCCAACGGACTCACCACGGGCGCGGGCTGGCGACGCCTGGTTATCGAAAAACCGTTCGGACGCGACCTCGCCACTGCCCAAAAATTGAACGCGCATTTGCAATCGATCTTCGGTGAATCCGAAATCTACCGCATCGATCATTACCTCGGAAAAGAGACCGTCCAAAATATTTTGGTGCTGCGTTTCGCCAACGGTCTTTTCGAACCGATCTGGCGCAACCAGTTCATCGACCACGTTCAAATCACCGTTGCAGAAACACTGGGCGTCGGCAGCCGCGCGGGCTATTACGAAGAGGCCGGTGCGGTGCGCGACATGATGCAGAATCATATGATGCAACTGCTCGCGCTGATCGCGATGGAAACGCCGATCAGCTTGAAAGCCGAGCAGATTCGAAACGAAAAAGTAAAGGTCCTTCAGGCGCTGCGCCCGATCCTCGCAAAGGACGTGAAGCACTCCACCGTGCGTGGGCAATATGCTCGCGGCTACATGGAAGGCGCACCCGTTAAAGGCTACCGCGAAGAAACCAATGTCTCGCCCAAATCAGTGACTGAAACCTACGCCAGCGTAAAGCTCTACATCGACAGCTGGCGCTGGTCCGGCGTCCCGTTTTATCTACGCCACGGCAAACGCCTCGCCAAAAAAGGCACCGAGATTTCGATATTTTTTAAACGTTCGCCGGACATCCTGTTCAACGCCGCCGACAGTGAAACGCCGGTCGATCAAAACGTGCTGACCATCCGCGTGCAACCCGACGAAGGCGTATCGTTGCGCATGGAAGCGAAAGTCCCTGAGCAGCAGTTGCAAATTCAATCGGTCAAGATGGACTTCCGTTTCGGCGGCTCGTCGCCCGAAGCATACGAACGACTGCTGCTCGACACCATGATCGGCGACGCAACACTCTTCATCCGCCATGACGAAGCCGAACAATCGTGGGCATTCTTCGATCCAATCATCGATGCGTGGCGTGACGAAGACAGCCGACACGTGCCTCAATATGGTGCCGGGACATGGGGCCCGAAAGAAGCCGAGGACCTCCTCGCCAACGATGGTCGGAAATGGAGACGCCTGTAATGAACGCGGAACCCGCAACCAGCGCGATGAGCAGGGAGATGTTTCACTCCGACGGCAACAACGGCGGCTCGCAACCGTGCCTGTCGAATCTCGTCATCTACACGGAAGAAGCTGCCGACGAGCAACTCATCCGTGACACCATCACGCAGTACATTTTGAAACATCCATGTCGCGTGATCGTGATTTTCTCGCTGCCTCGCAGCGCCATCTCTCGCCTCGACGGCAGCTTCAGCGCCCACACCTTCAACGACAGCACCGGCAAGAGCGTCGCGTGCGACCAATTCACGCTCCACGTCAGCGGTTCAGCCGTGAAGGAACTCGCGAGCGCTATCCAACCGCTGCTCGTCGCCGACTTGCCGATCAACGTCTGGTGGCGCGGAAACTTCCTGAGCCAGCGCATCATCGTCGAGCAAATGCTCGCCTTCGCCGACCGCTTTATTTACGACGGCGTCAATTGGACGAACCTGCATTTCACCGTGATGCAAGTCGACGATTTCTTCACGCGCCACGAAGAGAAAGTCGCTTTCACGAATTTCAATTGGGCGCGCCTCCGCCCGTGGCGCGAATGCGCCGCCGACTTCTTCGACGCAGGCATGTTCGAGAATGAAATCTGGGAACTCAACACTGTCCGCATCGAATACATGTCGATGCCAGGCATGGAAGAAGGCTACCAGTTCCGCGCACTGTTGTTGCTGTCATGGCTGGCCGTCCAACTGGAATGGGTACCCGAAACAGGCACGCCGGGCATGGATGATGTGCGCCTGGAATTCAAAGACAAGCGCGGTGAAAACGTCAACGCCGAACTCGTCATGCTGCCGCAATCCACACCTACGAGTCAGGGCCTGCAACGCGTGGTCATGTCCATCCACACCGCCGACCGCTTCCACGCCTTCATCGTCGAACGCGACCACCACGACCGCCTGATGATCCTGCGCCACGACGACACGCACACTCAGCGCGTCCTCCGCACATTCCCCCACGCCGACTCCAAGCCCTCGGACTTGCTCCTCCGGGAACTCGGTCGACGACAACGCAGCCGCGTCTTCGAAAAGTCGTTCAAATTGGCATCGAATTTATTGCAGATGATTTAAGGGGAGATGGCTATTTAATTGCGCAGCCCCACCGTCTCATCCGCGATCTTCTGAAAATACGCGGCTTGCTCGGCGCTAATGTCAACGAGCACTTTCTTGGGATCTTTGGCGTCGGTGACTTTAGTGGTGCTGCTCTTTGAAGAGTGCCCCGTGATCGACGCGTAAAACGTACACGCAGCCAGATACGTCGCGGCAGGCGTCGGATGCTTCCCATCTTTCACGTACAGATTGACCGTCGCGTCACCTTTAAACGCATTGACCCGCGCCAGCCCAACCGGCACAACTTTCTCGTTCAATTCCTTGCCGAGGTCCTCGTACGCCGCCGAAATAATAGCCTGATCGTCCGGCGTTTTCTGCAACGCCCACGTCATATACAGCAACCCCTTCGCATTCGCTTTTTTGATCTCCGCATCAAACAGCCGGGCATACGTTTTCATCGAATCCGATTTCAACTTCGGGCTGGAACTATTGTCCTGCAACACAACGTAATCCCATCCGCCTTCCTGAATCTTCTTCTGCGCCTTCTCGCCCAGCCAATGTTTCTCCAACGTAAACCCACCCGTCGCAACCGTCACGGCATCGAACGCTGTCGGCGGCGTGGTATGTTCCGCAAGTGCAGTCAAAACGCGCGGCAAATTATTCACGGTGGTCAAACTGTTGCCGATGAAAAGGACTCGGATGGGTTTTGAGGTGGATACAGGAGCGTCTGCGGATAACACAGCAAGCGTCGATAGGAGCAGGTTGGCCGTGATGAGTTGAATTGTATGAATACGCACGAAGCTGCCCTCGAAATAAAAATGCGCACGAATCCGTCTCTTTGAATTCGTGCGCATGAACCTGTTGATCGCCTGGATGCCTACTTCTTAAAACAATACAAATGCTTCGGCGTCCGAACAAACACGTTCCCACCTGAGATCGCCACCGACGACACGCAGCCAATATTCTCGCTGCCTTCGCCCAGCGCCAATTCGCTCAGCACCTTGTACTCATCGCCCGCCGAAAACACGTACGCTTCGCCCGTCACGCGGACCAGGTACACTTTGCCGTCGCCACCCGTCGGCGATGCTCGGAAGACGCCCTTGCCTTTTTCCAGCAAGCTGCCGCTCCAGATTTTCTTGCCGGTCTTCGGCTCAATTTTCATCAACGCCGACATCTTGTCGCTCATCACAAACAAGTTGTTGTTGTAAAAGAGCGGCGTCGTGCAATCCGGCTGGGAATTCTTCTCGTCGATCGTCCACGCCGCTGCCGAGGTCTTGACCGTATTCGCCAGACCGTCGAGCTTCACGCCATAAATCGGCGACGCTGTTTTCGCGGCGGTGCAGTAGAAATGTCCCGCACCGGCAATCGGCGACACGACCATGCGGCGGTCCGGATTCTTCGTCGGCGTGTACGAACCAAAGCGCCACAATTCCGTGCCCGTCTCCGGATCGTGCCCCGTCATGTATTCGCCATCGTTGATCAGCAACTGCGTCTTGCCATTGACCTCCACCGGCATCGGCGTCGCATACGATTCCTGCGTCTCGGCCACCGCGTCAGTCGGACGCACATGCTTCCAAATCACCGAACCATCTTTCGGACTTAACGCCAGCAGGAACGACTCCAACGTGCCTTCCGCGCCCTTCCATTTGTCCCGGCGCAACACCGTGATGTACAACTTACCTTTGAACAGCAACGGACTGTTGCCATAGCCCCATTGAATCGAGAACGTGCCATAATCTTTGACGATGTTCTTCTGCCAGAGAATCTTGCCGTCCATGTCCAACCCGGCCAAGTCGCCGTTTCCATAGAGGAAATAGACCGAACTGCCGTCTGTGACAGGGGAGGGGGACGCGCTGTTGTTGCGTCCATTCGCGGTGTCGTTCGATGACAATTTCTGCTTCCACAGCACCGCACCATCTTTGCGGTTGTAGCAGACTGCGTACAACTCTTTCGTCGCATCATCCGCCGAACTGATGAATACTTTATCGCCCCAGATAATCGGCGTCGCACCACCGCGCCCGGGCGCAGCCACTTTCCACGCCAGATTCTTGTCGAGGTTCAACGTATCCGGAAGATTCGTTTCGCTCGTCGATCCATCGTAATTCGGCCCGCGCCAATTCGGCCAATTCTCCGCCCGAACCGCCGACGCGCACACCACCGTTGCAACACAAACCAGACCAACCACGCGATTCAACGTCATGATGTTGTTCCTTGACATGTGTGAATGAAAATTCCGTACACTTGACTACACCGATCTAAAACACAACCGGCCCCAAATAGAATCGCAACGCAATGAAAAAAATCACCAGACTCAACAGCGCGAAGAATCCCATCCATATCCCGTATGCGCGCTCGCCTTCAGTACGTTTGAAGCGCCAAAACAACAGCACCATCTCGCCGCTGATGATCGCGCGAAATGTCTTCAGCATCAACGTCAATCCGACCATGCCAAAGACCACCGTCCATACCAAACTCCAATCGATCCGATTCATCTATTGATTCCAGCGTAGCCATTGTAGAGCCGAATTCCGATTCGGCTTAATGTGTCCCCCAACACAAACTAAGCCGAATCGGAATTCGGCTCTACTCGATCCAACTATGAATCAATAAACGCCTTTCATGTGCCCGTTCTTTAATGAATCCGCGGCCCCGGCGGCATGGATTGAATCAATTCCGCCTCGACGACGCGCATTTCATTCAAGCGGCTCATCGTCAACTCCTCGCCGAAAAAATCGACGCCCAGATTCGTAAACAATAAGTAGTGATTCACTTCAGCGGCATACAAATCTTCGTAAAAACTGCCCAACTCCGTGCCGTGAGCCGTGTCCGCCAGCAACCGAAAACGCTCGGCACTTCGCGCTTCAATCAGCCCACAGACCAGCAGCATGTCGAGGAAATTATCGCGCCCCTGCACCTGCCACAATTTGCGCAGCCCCTTCGCATACCGGTTCCCGCCCTTCTGCGCTTCAGGCTTGGTGTAATTCTTCAGAATCAATTCGACGCGGTCCGCGTGTTCGAATTCTTCGTTCGCCAGATCGGTCATGAGCGTCTTCAAAACAGGAAAACGCTTGCCGTGAACTTTCAGCGTGTGCAGCGCCATCGCAGCCGCTTTCTTCTCCGCAAATAAATGATCGAGCAGCAGCGGTCCAGGATCGGCGAGCACACGATCCGCCCACTCCGTCGGCGTTTGATAATGCAATCCAAGAAAAGAAGCCATCGCAGTTCACTCTCACGTTTCGAAACAGGTAATCGACATTGCTCCCATTTATCTATCGGAAACCGCCCGATTCTACAACGACCGCGTTGACATTCAAACGCGCCCGGATCAAAATGATCGCTTGTGACTTTTCGGAGACTGGATCGTTTTGAACTCTATGCATTCGTTTGCCCGCCCTTCCATCCTGCTTGCCGTCGCGCTCCTTATTATGAGCACGGGTGCCGCATGTGCGGACGTCGAAGTCAATTCGCGCTTGGACACCGTTACGTTAAACGATGGCGTTGAAATCAAAGGCATCATCCTGATGATGTCGCCGTCAGGCGTCGTGGTGGTCGTCACCGATTCTAAAAATCCCGAGAAGAAAAATCAGCAGACCATCGCACGCGACGCTATTCGCAGCATCGTTATCGGAGAGCGTTCCGCGCGGACTGAAGAACTGCTCGTCGATATTTCGCTCGCGAAAAAAGTCGTCGTAGGAGCAGGGCCTCGCAAAGATGATTCAGGCGACATGGCCATCACGGACGAAAACGGCGGCGGCAAAAAGCGCCCCTCATCATCCAAGAAATCCGCAAGCAAAAAGAAAGAGCCTGACGAAGCCGAGAACCTTGCCGACGCAAAAGATGCCACTCTAGCCGTCGCGGCGGTTCAAGGCGCGAAGCCCCCAGCACCTGAAACGATCAAGCCCGAAGTGCCCGTCGAATTGCCGCCTCCCGCGTTGCCATCAAAAGAATTGATCGAAACCTATTTCAATCGCTTCCCCGGCTTGCGCGGTCCTGCGTTGGATGTCGCGAACGAACAGCGCCTTCAAGAGTGGATGGAAACATCTCGACTCCCGATTCAGTCGATATTAAGCGCCTACGTCGGTACGACCTCCGACACTACCAAGCCCGGCTTCCAAATCAAGAGCGCCCTGCCCGCTCGCTCCGGGCGATACGGTCAGACAGATGCAGCCGAACCGGCGAAGTGAAATCCTTTCGTCCAACCTACGTCAATTCGCCACATGACAATTCCGTCGATTCCTTCATCTCGACTGTTTTTCTGTGCTTTTTTTTTGAGCGGTATCCGTATACTAAACGGGTATTGATTATTGACTCATCTTTTAACGCGTGACTGGTTCAGTGACGCTCGTGCAGGGGGCATGATGGCAATCGAAAAACGACCGGGAGCACAACCTATTACTGGAACCGCCAGAGGCGTGACGCCTACAAGTACGAGCGGTCGAGCAGCGGCTCAGGCGAAACCCGCCGGTTCAGGCGTCCGACAAGCTCCGCGAGTCGTTGAAGAAGCGCCGCCACCGCCGCCACCCGTTCGCGCATCAGGCACACAACGCCGCGCAGGAGCGCCGATTGTGAAGAAAAAACAAGCGCTCCCGATGAAGGAAATCCTGATCGCTGGAGGCGTACTCGCCGCGATTCTCGCCATCGCTCTCGTGATTGGTTACTTCAAAAAGAGTGGCGTGACCGAACTCGAAAAAGCAGCACAGAAGCAGACTGAAATTCTTGAACGCAACATTGCATCAGGTACAGCCGAATTAAAGAAGGCCGTCGATCTCGGTTCACAGTTCTGTATCGGAAAAGACACCATCGATCCCAAAGATCCGTCGAAGCTCTTTGCTCCGTTCAAAGGCAACGCCAAGATTTACAACGTGATTTATAACCGCGATTTCAAGGACAAAAAGCAAGTCGATAAGCACGAACAATTCACCCTTGTAGACGACTTGGAACACCGCACCCTCAAGGAACTGAACAAGAATATTCCCGATGACAAAGACTTGAAAGACGTTTCCGTCCGATACGCACTCGCCGATGAAAAAGGCAAACAAGTCGCCGTCGTCGTCGCAAAAAAGATGATCCGCACGAAAGACGATAACGTCAACAGCGGCGGCCAGATCATGGTCATCGTCTTGGCCGAAGAAGACGATTTCTTCAAGAAAGCATTGTCCAAGACATTCGACGCGCCGAAGCCAGTCGAAGTCAAAACGCCAGCAACCGAAAAGGCTGCGACACCGGAAAAGAAATAAGCGGTGTCCTGTGACTTATTGAATCGCGATGTTCCACGGGCTGAACCCTCTCGCTCAAAATCGAGAGACTTCAGCCCGTGCTTTTTTGAACACTAAAATGAGGAGGCTATCGCCCGATGTCCTACACCGCGACCGCATCGCCTCTCACATCGCGTCTGCGAGAAATCGCCACCGCATTTTCGAAACTCGGCCTGATCTCCTTCGGTGGCCCCGTCGCGCACATCAGCTACTTGCACGATGAATTCGTGACGCGTCGCGCGTGGCTTGAAGACGAAGCCTACGTCGATCTCGTCGCGCTCTGTCAATTCCTTCCCGGCCCAGCCAGCAGTCAAATCGTCTTCGCGCTGGGCATGCGCCGAGCTGGAATTCCAGGCGCATTGCTCGCCTCGCTCTGCTTCACACTGCCCTCCGCGATTCTGATGATCGCGTTCGCGTACGGCGTTGCATCAGTCGGCGATTTGCGCGGAGCTGGCTGGCTGCACGGCCTGAAACTCATGTCCGTCGCCGTCGTGGCGCAAGCCGTCTGGGGCATGGGAAAAAAATTATGCCCGGACCGTGCGCGCCTCTCCATGTGCCTCGCCGCAGCTGCAATACTCATCGCCTTCCCCGGACGCTACAATCAAATCGGTGTGCTCGCCGCCGGCGCGTTGTTGGGATGGTTGCTGTATCGCACCACTGTCAAAACGCCTGAGCCCGGTCATTCAATCCCCATAGCATCCCACCTCGTCGCCGCTGCGGCATTGCTCGTGTATGTCGCGATTCTCCTCGTCACGCCGTTCCTCGTTTCAGCAACAGGCAACAAATCCATCGCGGTCTTCGACAGCTTCTATCGCGCCGGCGCACTGGTCTTCGGCGGTGGCCATGTCGTGCTGCCGCTGCTGCGCGAAGAAACCGTCGCACGAGGCTGGTTGAGCTATGATCAATTCATCGCCGGTTACGGAGCCGTCCAAGCCGTGCCCGGACCGCTGTTCACTTTCTCCGCTTACCTCGGCACCATCATGTCCCCCGGCCCCAACGAATGGCTCGGCGGACTGTGGTGTGTCTTCGCGATCTTCCTGCCCGCATGGCTGTTGATCGGCGCAGCGCTTCCGTTCTGGGACCGTCTGCGTTCAAAGTCTTGGACGCAAGCCGCCCTGCGTGGAGCCAACGCCACCGTCGTCGGCGTGTTGCTCGCCGCGCTTTATTCTCCCGTCATGACCGAAGCCGTGAAGAAGCCGCTCGATGTCCCGGCGATCATGATCGCGTTCGGATTGCTCGACGCTTGGAAAGCCCCACCGTGGCTGATGGTGTTCGCAATGGCCGCTGTCGGACACTGGCTTTTGTAGCACGAAAAAAGCATCGACGAAATAAACCCACTCAACTCATCTGGAGCGACTAAAAAAAATGTCCGAACATCGCGCCTCACTAAAATGGTCCCGCAACGGCCCCGATTTTCTGCGCGGAAAATATTCGCGAGAACACACGTGGATATTCGATTGCGGCATCACCGTACCCGCATCACCCTCACCTCAAGTCGTCCCAACACCGTGGTCAAACCCCGCTCACGTCGATCCCGAAGAAGCCTTCATCGCAGCCGTCTCCAGTTGCCACATGCTGACCTTTCTCTGGCTCGCCTCCCGAGCCGGTTTCATCGCCGACATCTACGACGACAACGCCACCGGAACGTTGACAAAAAACGAACGCGGAATCCCATGGCTGAGTTCCATCACCCTCCGCCCCCAAATAACATGGAGCGGCGAAAAGCATCCCTCGGCGACTGACTTGGAACACCTGCATCACGAAGCCCACGAACAATGCTACATCGCGAACTCGATCAAAACGGATGTGCGGGTGGAGGGTGTAGACAAATATGCGCATTGATTGGCGCGGACCGAGTGAAGAAAATCATCGACCAGCCAGGAGTCAATTCTTTCGCGCCGCTTCCATCTCTTTAATCGCCTGCTCAACGTCGTCCCGCTTCGCTTTCGGCGCGTTGGCAGGAAGTAGCGACAACGCCATGCGCTTGTCTTGAATTCCCAACTCAAGTTGCCCCAGGGCAAATCGCAAATCCCCACGGCAACTCCACGCTTCAAACTTCTTCGGATTCACCGTGATGGCCCGGTCATACAATTTCATCGCCTCGTTCGGCTCATTCTTGTTCAGATAATAATTTCCAAGATTCACCATGGCGTCCGCGCGCGTGGGATCAAGTCCGATGGCGCTTTGATAATCTTTCGCAGCCGCGGCGCCATCTCCCAAATTCGATTTACAGATCGCCCGGTTGTAAAACGCAGCGGCCAATTTCGGGTCCATCTCAATATAATAATCAAAGTCCCGAACGGCCTCTCGATAGTCGCGCTTACTCATGCGCAACACCGCGCGGTTGTAGTAACAATTCTTTTGGCCGGGATCAATCACCAGCGTTTTTTCAAAATCAGAAATCGCGCCGTCCACATCATTCAATTCCATACGCGTGCACGCCCGCCCCGTCAGCGCCTCGCGGAACATCGGGCTTAGCGCCAGCGCACGGTCGAAATCCGAAAGCGCACCGGCAAAATCCTTCAATCCGGCTCGGGCACTCGCGCGGTTGGCCAGCGCATACAATTCGTCCTTGTTGATCTTCAACGCCGAATCGAAATCAGCCATCGCACCCGCCACGTCACCTTTTTGCATCCGCACTGTTCCGCGTGTGCTTAGAAGTGCCGTGTCATTCGGGTCCAGTTCAACCGCTTTGTCCAAATCTGCCAGCGCTCCGGTCAGATCATTCAAGTCTCGACGCGCCACGCTGCGATTGACGTAGCCGTCTTTTTGTTTGGGCAGACGGTTTACAACCAGATCAAAATCAGCTACCGCGCCTGACGAATCGTTTAAATAACGCCGGGCCAATCCGCGCAAGTTCCGGTACTCAATATTTTCGGGTTCAGCATTTACCAGTTGATCGTACAGTTCCAACGCGTCGCGAAACGAACCCGCATCCGTGAAACGCATCGCCAGCGCGGCCAGCTTCGCCGATGTGCCTTCGCGGTCATCCTTGAAATGCCGCGCCTGTCGCCGAGCGAATTCCGCGTGGTGGTGCTTGATGTTGTGAAACAGCAGGCTGCTCGAATCACCCGGCTCGCGAGCGATGCGCAATTTGATCGCCATATACGTTTCAATATCGTCGTCGCCGGCCAGCTTGCACAAAGCGACGATGGCGGACACTTGCGTCGCGAGTGGATTGTCACGCCCACCGGGCGTTCTCGGCTGAATGTGCGGTCGGATCAATGCAACCAACGATACATCGCCCATCCACGCCAGCGCATCAAATGCTAGTCGACGGCATGCCGACCGTTCGTGGTTGACGTACTGTGTCAGGGATTCGACCGCAATTGGGTCTTTCAAAGCAATCAATTCATACACGGCGTTTTCATGCGTCGTCGCACGCGTCAGCGACGCCGCGTCAGCCATAAGCGCCGTGACTCGTGCCCGGATGGTATTGCCGCGTTCAGACTCCAATCGCGTCAGTTGATCCTGTCTCTGATCCATCTCCTTCGTGCTCAATCTGGCCGTCCGCGCAAGCTGTAATTTCTCGCGCGCCTGCCGGAAATTCTTCGAGCGTAGTGACGCATCGAAGCTGATCAGCGCCGTGTCGCGCAGCCCGTCGATAGCGACCTTGTTGTCAGGCCAATTGACGAGTGCGGAGCGAAAACAATCTTCTGCTTCAATGAGCGCGTCTTCGTTAGCGATTGTCCGATTCGCCGCATGCGCCTCCTCCGCATTGATCAGAGAACGCAGTCCGCGCTGGATCAATTTTTCCGCTGCGTGGTGCTGCGTGCTGAGTTGCGACGCCTGACTGTGCCGGATCAGTTCGCGGCTGTGCCAGTAAAATCCGCTGACCAGCGCGACGAATACAACCACCATCGCCACAGCTCCCGCAAAACCCGGACGTCTCCGCGCGAATTTAATCGCTCGTTCAATTGACGTATGCGGCCGCGCCGAAATGGGTTCGCCGCGCAGCCAGCAATCCAAGTCCAGTGCGAACGCTTCAGCCGACGCGTAGCGCCGGGCGGGGGACTTTTCGAGGCACTTCAAACAGATCGTTTCCAGATCGCGGTCGATGCCCTGGCGCAATGAGCGCGGAGCAACCGGGTCTTCCGTCTTGACTTTGCGCAGCACATCATCCGGATCCGAATCGTGAAACGGCGCGCGCAGCGTGAGCACTTCATAAAAAATCGCGCCCAGCCCGTAGACGTCCGCTGCTGTCGTCAGCGTGGACGTCTGTCCGTTGGCTTGCTCTGGCGGCATATAATAAGGAGTGCCCATGACCACGCCTTCGCGCGTCATCCCGTCGGTTGTGCCAACGCGTTTGGAGATTCCAAAATCGCCGATGTACGGAACACCCTGTTCATCGATCAGAATATTCGCAGGCTTCAAATCACGATGCAAAATACCGCGTTCATGCGCAAACTGGACCGCGCGCGCAATCTGCGCCATGATCGCAACGCTTTTTCGCGGCTCCAAAACAAGGCGTCTCAACTCCGCGTTGAGGCTGCGGCCCTCGATCAATTTCATCGTAAAATAAGGAACGCCTTCAGTCGATCCGCTGTCATAAATCGGGACAATGTTGGGATGGTCCAGCGTCGCGGCGTTTTCAGCCTCAGCTTGAAACCGCCGGATTTGCTGGGGCAGCGCCATGCGCGTCCGCATCATTTTCAACGCCACGCGCCGGTTCAAACTGATCTGCCGCGCGACATAAATCACGCCCATTCCGCCCTGAGCCAATTCCAATAGAATCTCGTAATCGCCGAAACTTTCGGGAAGCGGATGCGCATGGGTCTCGTGAATTTCAACGGGCAACGAACTGACGTCTGGAATCATCACAACCGAACTGATCTCCTCCACGCAGGACGCGCACACGCCCGTCGAGGGATTCACACCCAACGACTCTCCGCAAAGAGTACAGGCTGGCGGCATCGGCATCATAGGGGCGTCGGGCATGGCAGGTCCTCGCATCACCGAAATTCCGGCTATCCTTTTATCGTACGGATTAGGACATGAATCGACACTGTTTTTTCATTTCCAAGCCACGGCCCTCGCGCCGTCCGAATTACTGTGGCATATGGCACAAAAGTGGTGTACAGAATCTTTATGAAAAAACTCATTCATTTCACCTGCTTCGTTCTCGTTGCGATCCTTGGACTGTCGCAGATATCCTGCGCCGCAGATCGCCCCAACATCATTTTCATGCTCATCGACGACATGGGCTGGACCGATCTCAGCTGCATGGGATCGAAATATTACGAGACGCCCAACGTCGATAAACTCGCGGCTGAAGGTATGAAATTCACGCAGGCCTATTCCGCATGCACCGTCTGCTCACCCACGCGTGCGTCCATATTAACCGGCCAATACCCCGGGCGCTTGCACATCACCGATTGGATTGCCGGCCACGTCAAACCCCACGCGAAATTGAGCGTCCCGGATTGGCTGATGCACTTGCCGACTGACATACCGAACCTTCCGCAGATGCTCAAACCGTCCGGATTCGCGTCCGCCAGCATCGGCAAATGGCACCTCGGTGGTGAAGCGTATTTCCCGGAGAAGCAAGGCTTCGACCTCAACGTGGCCGGCACAGACCGCGGGCAACCTCCGAGCTATTTCTCGCCGTACAAAATCGCGACGCTTCCGGACGGCCCTGTCGGAGAATTTCTGAGCGACCGGCTCACCGATGAGGCTTGCAAATTCATCGAGACCAACAAGGCCCGCCCATTCTTTTTGTACATGCCGCATTTCGGAGTCCACACGCCGCTGATGGCCAAGCCGGATGTGATCAAGAAATACAAAGCCAAGACCGATCCAAACGGGCAGCAGCACAATGCCGTGTACGCCGGACTGGTCGAAAGTATTGATGACAGCGTTGGTCGGATCATGAAGAAACTCGACGACTTGAAACTAGCGGAAAACACGATTGTGATCTTCAATTCGGACAATGGTGGTCTCATCGGACCGACGTATAACCTCGGTTTGCGCGCGGGCAAAGGGTCGGCCTACGAAGGTGGAGTGCGCGTTCCGTTGATCGTCAAATGGCCGGGCGTCACGAAGCCTGGAAGCGTCTGCACGTCGCCGGTCATCAGCGTCGATTATCTTCCGACGCTCCTCGCCATGGTCGGAGCCAGTGACGCTTCGAAAGGCGTGGTGGATGGCGAAAGCCTCGTCCCACTTT
Organism: Planctomycetota bacterium; assembly: GCA_037129555.1. Taxonomy (GTDB): domain Bacteria; phylum Planctomycetota; class SZUA-567; order H5-PLA8; family H5-PLA8; genus JANXLS01. The sequence goes on along the minus strand of JBAXUS010000066.1, from coordinate 15,901 downwards.
TGAATCAAACCGCCGCGCTCAAACGCGACGCGATCTACTGGCACTACCCGCACTACCATCCGGGCGGAGCCACTCCCTACGGCGCGGTTCGCGAAGGCGACTTCAAACTCATCGAATTCTTCGAAGACAATCACGTCGAGTTGTACAACCTCAAAGACGATCAGCTTGAGAAAAACGACCTCGCGAAAACGATGCCCGAAAAAGCGACGGCGCTGCGTCAGAAGCTCCACGATTGGCGCACGAAAGTCGGCGCTCAAATGCCCACGCCCAACCCCAACTACAATCCCAATCCGCCCGAACCGAAGAACAAAAAAGATAAGAAACAGGCGGCGGCTGAAATCGAACGCGTCATGGAGGCGTCATAATGAAAGTGTGCTCGGCACTCGCACTCTCGCTCGTTTTGGCACTCGCGCAATCCGTGCGCTGCGCTGAAGACGGCATCGTTTACAAAACGGTAGGCGATCGCCCACTGAAACTCATCATCGAAAAACCGACCGATTGGAAAGCCGGCGACAAGCGTCCCGCCATCGTCTTCTACTTCGGTGGAGGCTGGGTGGGCGGTACGCCGAATCAATTCAAAAAGCAGAGCGAGTACCTCGCAACGCGCGGCATGGTCGGCGTTCGCGTCCAGTACCGTACCATCAAAGCAGGCGACAAAGGCCCGCCAACCGATTGCTGCAACGACGCCAAATCAGCAATGCGCTACGTTCGCGCACACGCTGCTGAATTGGGAATTGACCCCGACCGCATCGCCGCCGGTGGCGGTTCGGCGGGAGGACACCTCGCCGCGTTTACAGCTCTCGTTGAAGGCTTGGACGACCCGAAAGACGACACAAAAATCTCGTGCAAACCCAACGCGTTGGTTCTGTTCAATCCGGTCTTCAACAACGGGCCGGGGCAGTGGGGGCACGAGCGCGTGGGCACCCGGTTCAAAGAATTCTCACCCGCGCACAACATCACCAAAAACGCGCCGCCTTTGGCTGTCTTCTTTGGTGACAGCGACAAACTGGTCCCGGTAAAAGTCGCGCGTGAATTCGAAGAGGAAATGAAAAAAGCAGGCGTTCGCTGCGATATGCACATCTATCCCGGAGCCGGCCACAGTTTCTTCAACAGCGACACGCCCGCGCATAAATGGTTCTCGGAAACGCTGATTGAGTCCGACAAATTTCTTGAATCCATCGGCTGGTTGAAAGGTCCGCCGACATTGAAAATCGAGCAATCAAATAAGTAGAGCCGATTTTTAATCGGCTCACATGTCGTGTGTCTTTCAAAGAATGAGCCGAATTTAATTCGGCTCAATTCATTATTACATGTCATCGTCGTAGATAGGCGTGGCCATTTCGACACCTTCTTCATCGTCGTTGGAACGCGTCACGCGAGCGATCAGGCCTTGCAATACGTCGCGGTGCGACTCGGACATCTCGTCCACTTTCAGCCCATAAACACAAGTCGTGCTGCCGCCACTGTTGCGCATAAAGCGGACGTGACGCGTGTCACACACCGCCACGATGTCATGCGGAATTGCGCCGACCGTGACCATCATCTTCACTTGCCCCGGTCCGAGCGCGTCAGGATCCAACCCCAGAATCACCGGCCCGACAACTTGCATTCCGCCTTCGCTGATATCAATCGTCCGGCCGCGAAATGTCGCTTCTGTCAACATCGGACCTTCCGGCGTGTAGCATTGAAATGACGCCGGCAGCGACACTTTGAAACGCGTCTGTGAGCGGCGGTAACGATCAAACCGGCGCACGACGCCATCCAGGAATTCGCGCGGCAAATCTTCCCGGCACAAATAGCACTCCAACCGTTTGCCGCTGATGCGCTGCAACGAATCCAAATCCATTTTCCCAATCGGATTCGCGCACGCCAGACGCACCAACTCGCCTTCGGATTCAAACGGCACAAATTCAAAGCGCTTCATCTTCGAGAACGGGAACAGATCCAGCAGCGACATCGGAATGTTGCTCATGTCAAAATCAACGTACGCCAACCCCGTCTGCGCCGAGCGCGCTTGCAGCACTTGCAGCGGCGTCAAGACGCCTTCGCGGACAAGATACTCGCCCAACTTCTGGCCCTTTTCGCGCGCCGAGAAAACAGCGTTCGCGATCTCGCCTTTCGATAAAACACTGTTGCGTTTCAGCACCTCACCCAGCTTCGGTTCAGGCCGCGCCGGGCGTGAATCCATCTCCGCCTGCTGCGCGATGGCTTTGGTTTCGACGCCGTTGAGAATATCGGCTGGCTTCTCCATCGGCTTCGTAAAGGCCGACAGTCGCGCGCGCATTTGCACCGGCGTGACCGGCGCTGATGCCGACGCATAGTCCGGCGAATCCGTTTGATTTTCGCGCTTCAACAGGCTCTTCGAATTCCGGATTTTTTCGGTCGCGATTGAGATCATCGCCTGGTTCAACATCTGCCGATGATCAGGTTCGAGGTCGAAAAACGCGAAGCCCAATTCATAGCCGTCGCTCGGAATGGCGATGGAACTGCGGATTTCAATCGGCAGTCGGATAAACGGAATGTAGGGGTCGAACGTGATTTCAGCTTCGTACAATTCGCCTGTGCGAAGCAGCGCTCGCCACTTCTCAGAATCGGACCAATCATTGATCCGAACGCGCGCCATACAACGGCAACCCATCTCGCTGATGTCCTGCAAATCGCAGATAATCATCGGCGTGTTGACGCGCCGAAGCACCACTGTGCCACTTTGGGTACCAGCCTTCAGCCGGACTGTTGATCGCATTTGTCTACCGTACATAGCCGGTCACTCCGAGCGGTATGGCTGCTCACATATAAAGGAGGGTGTGTCCGATAATTGACTGCACATGTGCGTAAGGTATCGGATTTTTCGCTGTAAGTCCAGATAAAAATAATGTGCAACTCGACGTGCAGTCGAGTGTCTCCCATAGAGAGATAACTAAATTTGATAAAATTCTGAAAAAATAACAGATGCCCCGCGAGCATCAAACGTCTAATTGACGCTCCATGCGAGTTTGCATGGTGAAATCGATTGTATAAATATGTCGTTGCGGATTACTTCAGAGCCACGCGACCCTTGAGTGCTTCGCCCAGCGTCCCACTTTGCGCGAACGTCAGATCGCTGCCTTCTGACACGCCGCGTGCAAGACGCGTGATCGCCAGCGGCACATTCAACGCTTTGATCTGCGCCGCAATAAACGCTGCCGTCGCGTCGCCTTCAACCGACGGACTTGTCGCGAGCACCAATTCCCGGACCGTTCCCGTCTTCGCCCGTGCGAGCAATTCAGCGATCCTCAAGTCGCGCGGTTCAACGCCCGACAGCGGCGACAACCGTCCCATCAACACATGAAAGCGCCCGTTGAATTGCTTCGATTTTTCAATCGCCCGGACTTCGCGCGGCCACTCCACGACGCAGATAATCCCGGCATCGCGATCCCGATCTTCGCAGATTAAACAACGCGGCTTTTCAGTGAGATCGCCGCACTCCGCGCACGGATGCAGATTCTTTTTCACATCGCGAATCGCCACAGCCAGCGCCATCGCCTCGTCCGTCTTTTGTCCCAGAATAAAATACGCCATGCGCTCCGCCGAACGCCGACCAACGCCGGGGAGCTGCTCGAACTCGCGGATCAGCCGCTCAAAACTATCGGCTGGCTGGGACGCGCTCGCGGGATGTGCGGGACTCTTTGACAATCGATGCTCCGTTTTGAAACGTAGACGTGTTGATGTTACGACAACAACCCCGGCGGCAGATCAATTCCGCCCATTGCCGTGCGCAGCTCTTCGGCCAGGACTTCCTTGCTTTTTGCGACGGCGATATTCGATGCCGCGACCACCAGCGGTCCCAGAGACTCGGCGTCTTTGAGCGCTTCCGGATCGAACTCCACCGCAATGATGTCGCCCAGCCCATTGGCAATCACTTTCACCAACCCACCGCCCGACGCGCCCATGACGTTGCGGTTGCGCGCGCGGATTTTCGCCTGCTCCATATTCTCCGCAATCTTCTCGCGCTGGCCCATCAACTTCATGATGTCGCCCATGCCCTTCATGCCGAACATGTTTTATCTCTCCGGTTTCTCGCTCACGACTGTTACGTCAACGCGCTCATTTTAACATCGATGTGGGCGTCATGCCGCGCACGAATTCAATTTATTGTAAGCGCCTCCACCTGTGCTAGAATGGACGCGCATGAATTACTGTAGTGCCACACTTTCTTGAAGGATGATGAAGAATGAGCAAGCCCTCAATTACAGATAGCGTCCGTTCTCAGCAGCGTTTTTTCAACACCAGCACGGCGTGTTTCGACGAAGCAGATTCGAATTTCGCGCCGAAGCCTAGCATGTTCACCGTCGCCCAACAAATCTCCCACACGGCGCAGACCGTGCGATGGTTTGTCGATGGCGCGTTCAATTCGGAAGGTATGACGATGGACTTCGAAGGTATGGAAAAAGAAGTTCGCCGCGTCACGTCGCTCGCCGCCGCCAGGAAAGAATTTGATGACGCGTATGATTACGCCGTCAAAATCATCGAGTCAAAATCAGCCGCTGATTTCACCGTTCCGATTGCCGGCCACATCATGACCGGCGAACCGCGCGAAGCGATTTTCCAAGCCATGGCCGACCACACCGCGCACCATCGCGGAGCGCTTGCCGTTTACGCGCGCCTGATCGAAAAGGTCCCAGCGATGCCCTACATGTAGGTTAAAAATGGTACCCCGCTCCACGTTTACTACTTTCGAGAATGAGAATCTGATGCCCACTGACACGCACTTCGACGCTTTGAAATACCGCAGCGAATTTCCGATTTTGAATCAAACGATTCACGGCGGAAAGCCGCTCATTTACCTCGACTCTGCAGCCACATCGCAGAAGCCCAAAGCCGTCATCGACGCGATGACGCACTACTACGAATTCAGCAACGCCAACGTCCACCGCGGACTCCACGTCCTCGCCGAACGCGCGACCATTATCTACGAATCCGCTCGCACTAAAGTCGCGCAGTTCATCAATGCCGCGCGAGCCGAAGAACTGGTTTGGACCAAAAACGCCACCGAAGCGATCAATCTCATCGCGCACGGATACGGCCGGAAATTTCTCGGAGCGGGCGACGAAATCCTCGTCAGTACCATGGAACACCACAGCAATCTCGTTCCGTGGCACTTGCTCGCGAAAGACAAAGGCTGCGTCGTCAAAGGCGTGAAACTCCACGCAGACGGCACGCTCGACCTCGCACATCTCGACACGCTGCTCGCCAGCGGCAAGGTGAAGATTGTGGCGCTGACGCATGTTTCAAATGTGTTGGGAACGATTAATCCGGTCGTCGAGATCGCGAAAAAAGTTCACGCAGCAGGGGCGATTTTCGCCGTCGATGGCTGCCAGGCCGCACCGCATTTGCCTGTCGATGTCCAAGCAATCGACGCCGATTTCTACAGCTTCTCCGGCCACAAAATGCTGGGACCCACCGGCATCGGTTGCTTGTATGGCAAATACGCGCTGCTTGAAAAAATGAATCCGTTCCTCGGCGGCGGCGAAATGATCGAAGAAGTCAACATCGATTCGTCCACCTACAAAGACCCGCCGCTGCGCTTCGAAGCCGGCACGCCGCCCATCGCCGAAACCGCCGGGATGCTCGCCGCCGTCGAGTATCTCAACGCCGTCGGCATGACGAATGTCCGCGCGCATGAAAAAGCGCTGCTCGGATACGCGCTCGAAAAAATGTCGGCGATCAAAGGCCTGAAGATTCACGGCACGCGCAACATGGACATCCGCTCCGGCGTGATCTCGTTTGAATTCGATGACATCCACGCGCACGACATCGCGCAGATTCTCGACCAAGAAGGCGTCGCCGTCCGCGCCGGCCACCACTGCGCGCAACCCTTAATGGACTGGCTCGACGCCGGCAGCACCGCACGCATGAGCGTCGCGCTGTACACAACAATCGCCGACATCGACGCACTCGTAAAAGCCCTCGAAAAAGTTCGCGAATGGTTCGACAAATCGCAATAAATTTTAGTACTGGATGCCGTTCCCCTCTCCCCTTGAGGGAGAGGGCCGACGAGCCTGCTATTCGGCTCGCGGGGTGAGGGGAGGGCGCTCGATATATCACACGCGTTCGATTTCAGTTTGCACGTAAGCCCTTTTGTTTCGGAGTCCATCATGCGCTTTACATCCTCATTTGTCTGTCTCGTCACCGGCGGCACGTCCGGAATCGGCGAAGGCTGCGTCCGCCACTTTGCCAAAGAAGGAGCGCAGGTCGTCTTCTGTGCCCCCGGCCCCAACGACGGCACAGCCCTCGAAACCGAACTGAATGCGGCGCGTCCGAATTCCGCGCTGTACGTTCCATGCAACATGACAAAGCCCGAGCAGATCGAGAACTTTGTCGCGCGCGCCGTTGAAAAATTCGGACGCATCGACTGCCTGATCAACAACGCTGGTTGGCATCCGCCACACAAGACCATCGACGGCTTCTTAATTGACGACTTCCGGGCACTCATTGACCTGAACGTGATCGGCGTCTTCGCCGCGTGTAAATACGCGTTACCACATATCCGTAAAGTGCGCGGGTCGATCGTCAACATTTCCAGCCTCACCGCCGTCATCGGCCAGCTCCAAGCGACGACGTATGTCGCAACCAAAGGAGCCGTGACTGCGTTCACGAAAGCGCTCGCCATCGACGAAGCCGCGCACGGCGTCCGCGTCAACGCCATCTCCCCCGGCAACATTTTCACACCGCTCTGGCAACAGGGCATCGACCAATCGCCCGATCCGAAAAAGTGCCGCGAAGACGGCGACGCCGCGCAGCTTCTCGGACACATGGGAACGACGGAGGAAGTCGCAAAACTAGCGCTGTTCCTCGCGGCGGATGCGACGTTCACGACAGGCGTGGACAACTACATTACGGCAGGCGCGGAACTGGCGTATGGACGGAAAACGCAGGTGTAATCCAACGAAAATGTGGTTAAATTTAGATCATGATTGCGCAATCAGATTTATTACCTGAAGCTGCCGTATATCGAATCGCATCGCGATTGGTTGCTGTTCAACACGCATTTTCAGATATCGGAGGAGGGTTTAAATTGGATGTTGATCCTCGCGCACTAGAAGATGCCGTCTTCCGGATTCGTACTATTCTGCGCTCGATTGAAGATTCATATGGAGTCTTCATCGGGGGATTGGCTGTTCAGCATCATGGCTATTTGCGATTTACAGAAGATGTTGATGTTGTCGTGGATCGTGCGCATTTCAATGAGGTCATGGAAAAACTTCGTGAGGCTTCATTTGTATTGCAACCAAATTGCACATTTGTAAATCCACATACTGGTGCCGTAGTCGATTTGTTGCAAGAAGGATCTAAATTGAAGGACTCGAGGGATGCACTACCGCACCCCAGTCTGTTGGGACCCAAAGGCGGCTTCGCATCTTTGCCAGCTCTCATACAATTAAAGTTGGAAGCTAATCGAAGCCAGGATCGAGCCGATATTGTTAATCTCCTAAAACGGGACATGAAGGCTTGTGACGTAATAAGAAACCAGATTCCAGATTTCTTGCGTCCGTTATTTGACGAACAAGTGCGAGATGCTTTACGCGAACTCGACTAACCCCCCATTTATTCGTTTTTCATTTACCCATTGCAGCGCACCCGTTTCTCCTGTATTTTTACACAGGTTTATCCGTCTTCCCACAACCATTTTTTGGAGGCATTCGACACATGAGTGAGTTAGCTCAGTGGGCGCGTTTCAAGCAGCATTATCTCAACTGCGAATCAGTTGGCGTCGCTCTCGACATCAGCCGCATGAATTTCTCGGACACATTCTTCGCTGAAATGGAGCCGAAGATTCAGGCCGCATACACATCCATGGATGCGCTCGTCGCGGGCGCGATTGCCAATCCCGACGAAAACCGCATGGTCGGACACTACTGGCTGCGCGATTCGTCGAAGGCACCCAGCGCCGATCTCAAAGGCGAAATCGATTCGTGTCTCGCCAACATCAAGAAATTCGCGAGCGATGTTCACAGCGGCGCGATCAAGCCGGAAAAGGCCGCGAGCTTCAAGAACGTGCTCGTCATCGGCATCGGCGGCTCAGCCCTCGGACCGCAATTCGTCGCCAAAGCACTCGGTTCGCCGACGAACGACAAACTCACGCCGTACTTCTTCGATAACACCGATCCTGAAGGCATGGACATCGTGTTGGAAAAGATCGGCGCGTCGCTGAGCGAAACGATCTCCATCGTCATTTCCAAATCCGGCGGCACAGCTGAAACACGCAACGGAATGGTTGAAGCAAAAGCTGCGTACAACGCCAAAGGTTTGGATTTCGGCAAGCACGCTGTCGCGGTCACGCAGGATGGCAGCAAACTCGACAAAGTCGCGATTGCTGAAAACTTCCTCGCGCGCTTCCCGATGTGGGATTGGGTCGGCGGACGAACGTCGGAACTCTCCGCCGTCGGTCTGCTTCCCGCCGCATTGCAGGGTCTCGACATTCAAGGCATGCTTGACGGCGCGAAGGCCATGGACGCGGTCACGATTGTCCACGACACAAAGAAGAACCCCGCCGCGCTGCTCTCCTTGATGTGGCACCACGCAGGAAAAGGCAAGGGACTCAAGGACATGGTCATCCTTCCGTATAAAGACCGCCTCGAATTGTTCAGCAAATACCTGCAACAGTTGGTCATGGAATCGCTCGGAAAAGAGAAGGATCTCTCCGGCAACATCGTCCACCAAGGCATCGCGGTGTACGGCAACAAAGGTTCGACGGATCAACACGCGTACGTCCAGCAATTGCGCGACGGCGTCAACAATTTCTTCGTGACGTTCATCGAAGTCTTGCATGATCGCTGTGGCAAATCCATGGAAGTCGAACCCGGCGCGACGAGCGGCGATTTCCTGAACGGTTTCCATCAGGGCACCCGCAAAGCGCTCCACGAAAGCAACCGCGAAAACATCACGATCACGGTTCACGAAGCCAATCCCCAAACGGTCGGAAAACTGATCGCGCTGTACGAACGCGCTGTCGGCCTCTACGGCACGTTGGTGAACACGAACGCGTACCACCAGCCCGGCGTCGAAGCAGGCAAGAAAGCCGCCGAAGCGGTGTTGTACGTCCAACGCGAAACGGTGAAGTTCCTTGCAGCGAACAAAGGCAACGCGTACGGAACGGACGACATCGCCGCATCCATCGCTCCGAACCCGGCGCTCGTTCCGGATCCGAAGTCGGCGGTCGAAACGGTCTTCAAAACGTTGCGCCATCTCGCCGCAAACAACAAGGTCACCGTCCAAAAAGCCGCGTGTATTTTCGACGATAAATACTCGGTCTAAGTTCTCGCGTCATGTGTTCCCCTCTCCCTTCCGAACTGGAAGGGAGGGGTCATTCCATTTTTTTCGCACGAAACATCCGCCTTTCACGTCTACTATTATATGGACCTGTATCGTACCCTCCGCGTTTCGCTGTACCTCCTCGCCGGAACGGGTGCGTTTGCGATTTCGGTGGCCGAGCGCAGTTTCTTTTATCTCGCGCTGATCGCAGTCCTCGGCGTACTCTCGTACCTGACCATCGACCGCGCGAAGTTCAAGCCGCTCTCCGCTGAAATCACCGCTGGCCTGACGCTCGTTCTGCTGTATCTCTGCCTCCGTCCATTGCATGACGACGACCATTGGCAGGCGCATTTCCCGGCGGCTGTGGCGCACTTTTTATGTGCGTGGCAGGGCCTTCTTTTCTTCAGTGTTTACGGCGGCCCGGTGCTGCTGACGTATTGCGGCTCCTCGCTCGCCGTCGTGGTCATGTCCGGCGTCGTTCAATCCGGCCCGAGTCTCGTCGCGCGCGTCGGATGTTTTTTGATCGTCGCAGTCTGGACCCTCTACATCCATGCCATGTGGCGCTCACGCCAGGAATTCGCCGGGCTGCCGACGATGCTGCAATCGGCGGACACAATGAAGTCAGCCGAACCTGCGCCCGGACAAAACGCGGACGCGTTCATGAGACTGCCCGAGGGTGCGTTCTGGAGCACACTCGTTTTGGTCACAGGCATGACGGTGGCGTGCTCTGCACTGGGCGTCGCGGTGTTTTTCTCGGCCCCGCGCATCGAAAGTCTTCTCTCACCATTTGAAAAACGTAACGCGGGCGGAGACGATTCCAGCAACAGTGCCAAGATCGCCACCGGGCGCAAAGATGACCCAAGCTCCGTTGCGGGTTTCCCCACAAACGTGAGCGTGAATCATGTCGGGCGGATCGAACAGGACGGACGCGTCGCGTTGAAGGCCACGTTCTCGGTACCCGTTTCCCAACTTGCCGGAACGAAGGGCCGGGTGCTGTTGAAGGCTATGAATTACTCCGATTATCGCAATGGCGATTGGTCGCCCGACGTGCTCCACACCGTCATCGACGCGCGGCCCGGCACCGCCGTCATTCCGCGCGACGCCAGTTTGGACGGCTCCGTTTTTCGCGGAGAAGATGTTGAACAAATCATTGAACCCTCCTCGCTCCATATGCCCAATTATTTCGCTGCCGGACCCGTGCTGAAAATCAAAGCGCGTTCCGTCGAAACTGACGCCGAAGGGTCCTTGCGCAATCCCGGTGGCGCAAGCCTTGAACGTTACTCGCTGACCGTGAGCACGCCGTACAATTCAAATCAACTCACGGACAAAGCCATTGCCGCACATCGCGACCTTCAGCGCTACGTCCGTCAAAATGGCTTGCCTCCGGGCGAGCGCGAAAGAGTCGGGCGCCTGGCCCGGAGCATCACGCAACGTGGAGGCAGCGACGCCGCAAAAGCCCGCGACATCCAGCGCTGGCTCGAGACCAACCGGCGCTACTCGATGAATCTCGAACGCCTCGCATCCAGCGGCGATGCAGCCGCACACTTTCTTCTCACGTCAGACCCCGAACAGGCGCGCGGACATTGCGGCCTTTTTGCGACAGCCTTCGTGCTGTTGTGCCGGGCCAACGATATGCCCGCGCGATTATGCTCGGGCTTCGCCGCGCGCGTCGATCCGGCGGATGTTCAAGCGAAGTCGGTGATCGCGACGAATTCCGACGCGCATGCGTGGGCCGAGATTTATTTTCAAGGCATCGGATGGGTGGCATTCGACCCGACGCCGGGAGCACCATCACCAGCCGTCGCAGCATCGACGCCATCGACCGCACCGCAAGCCTCAACGCAACCGCTCGTTTCATCAGTTGCGAAAGCGCCGCCTGAAAAAGAAGCCTCGCGCGGATTCGTTCAGGATTGGTGGGACGCAACACTCAAATACAACGGTTACGAACAGCGCAAACTCTACGAAAAATTGAGCGGGAGTTCGGGCGAAAGAGCGAGCGAATCGAGCACGAGCAAACGCGTCGGCGGGTGGTTGGGAATCGCGCTGACATGGGCTGGGCTGGGCGGAGCGCTCGCGTGGTTGGTCCACATGTTCTCGCGGCGCAATGGCCGACGCAAATATCCTGTCTCGCCCGGCCCGGCGCGGTCTCGCGCAGCGGTCGCGTTTTACAACGACCTTCTACAGGCACTCTCGCGTCGAGGCTACTCCCGCCGTCCGGATCAAACTCCGCGCGAATTCGCCGAGTCCGTTTTGCGCCGGGGCGGAGCCGCATTTGCGCCTGTCCGCGACGTGACAGACATTTTCGAATCCGTGCGCTACGGGGGCGGTGATTTAGAGCAGGACGAATTCAACCGCCTGCAAGACGCCTTGGACCAGATTCGCGACGTGACCTTCTGAGGATTGGGTCCGTCCTACTTTTTCTTCTCGTTCAAACTCTTCAAGAGTTCGTCTGCGTCCGCTCGCACTCCTGATTTTGGATCGATCGCACCCAACACATTTCGCGCCTCTGTAAGCAGTGATTCTGTGGCGTGTTGATTGGCTTGCGAGCAGGCGATGAGCGCGTTTCCCAGCGCAAAGCGGCCGTAGTCGCTGGCCTCCAGTCGCATCGATTCGCGCGCCTTTTCAAGTGCCAGATCCGGGTCGCGTTTGTAGTACAAATCGAGCATGCACAGATACGCAAGACTGATCACGTGCGCGTCGAGGAAGTCCGGCGCCAGGCTGCATTTCTTCGCGCCGATTTTGTAATACCGCTCAGCCATTTCCGCATTGCCGTTCGCGAACGCGTCCTTGCCCAGTTCCGCACCGACCCATTGCTTGTAATTGTAGCGCTCAGCATCCGGGCACTCCAAGGCTTTGATGAACTCGCTCCGCCACGCTTCTTTCCGTTCTTTGTATTCGGGTGAGCCCGGCGGAATTCTCAGCAGCTCCGGATTCAACGAACTGCCCAGTCCGTAATGTGCGAAAAACGATTGCGGCTGTTTCAGCGTTGCGTCGTAACTGAGCTTGAACATCGATGACCATAGATAGCCGCGCGAGGATGACATGATGATGCATGCCACCGACACCATCGCGCCGAGTCGCAACGCAAAGGTCCGCCGCGAGCGCTCGTCGCCATAACGCGCGATCACGCCCGCCGCGCATTCACTGAGTGCAATCCACAACCCCGGGGCCGAAAGGTACACATAGCGATCCTGCATCCAATGCACAATAGCGATCACGTTCGCGTTCGTCGCCAGAGCCGCAAAAAACCAGAACCAGCCGAACGCCGCCACCCATTTGTTGCGAGCAAAATGAATCGTCGCCCACACACTTCCGGCCAAGACGGCACCGTACATCCAGACCCGCGAATCGCCCAAGCTTTTGATCGGCTCGACGTAATACATCGCGCTGAGGCTGACCGGACAAACGAAATTAAAGAGGTAGCGACTGAAGATTTCGAGGTCTGTCAGCAACGCGGTGAAGACTGTTCCACCGGGCGGTGCAACGAGGTCGCCGGTATGCGTGTACAAATTCACGCGCACACACGCAAACGCAATCGTTCCCAGCGCCGCGATCCCGGCGAAACTTGCCGCGCGTTGTGCCCGGCTCGGCGCTGAGCAATTTTCATTCGTTCCAAATAACCGTGCTTGGACAGACGGAAATAGAACGATCATTTCAATCAACACCATGATCGGAAACAGACCCAGCGCGCTGGGCTTTCCGAGCAACGCCAAGGCAAACAAAATACACACGACGGGCCAGCGCCAGTACACGACCGCGCCCGGTTGTGTTTGTGCAGAAGATAGTTTGGGAAGCGCGAACGCTTGCATCCACAGCGCCGCGAATCCGAACATTCCGGCCATCGCATTTTTGCGCTCGGACACCCAGCATACCGTTTCGCAGACGACCGGATGACACGCGAAAAGCATCGCGGTAAAAAACGCACGCGTCTCCGAAAAGCGCAATCGCGCCAGCAGCCGCCATAAGAACAACGCTGCGAGCGCGTGCATTAGCCACGTGTCGAGCCTGACGCCCGGAGCCCACGTGTTGAACGCGCGGACCGACCAGTTGCCGTGCAGCCAGTAATCCACTTTGTACGAGAGCAATGCGATCGGGACATAGGTCGTCCCATGCTTCGGAACGAAATAATCCCACGCCGTTTTCGCGTTGGCATATTCGGGATTGTGGACGTGGGCGATGTCGTCGTAGTGAATGAAATTCGCGCTGAAACATCCGATCAGCGCGAATGCTCCGGACAGCGCAATGGCCGCGCCGCGCAGATAAAATGACGTCGAGGCTTTGATGACGGTGTCTCCGTTAATCGGGGTTACGCGAAATACTTTTGAGCGTACTGGCGTTTCAGCTCATCGTACGCATCGCGCAACGCGGCTTCCAGTGGCGGGCACGCGCCTTCGCATCCCAGCATGATCCGCGCGGTCTCTTCAATATAACGTGCGCCTTTGTCTTTCGACGCTATCCCGCCGCGCATCAAGTCCGTGACGTTGTCTAAACGATCCGCGAGTTTGATTCGTTTTGCTCGCGCTGAAATGTGCGGAATATGCGCAAGCATCGCTTCACGGCGCTGCGCTTTGGGCAGACGATTATCGTTGGAGAGTTCCGCAACCAATGACGCGACCGATTCGCCGAAGCGTTTCGCCAGCGTGTCAAAATCGGTGTCGGTGTCTTCAATCGTGTCGTGCAAATACGCAGCACAAAGCACATCGATGTCCTGCTCGTGTGCGATGGTGCGGAGATAATCCGCAACGCGGAATAGATGCACGGCGTATGGCGTCGTGCCATCGTCGCGGAATTGGCCTGTGTGAGCCAGGCAGCCATAGACGGCGGCGCGTCCGAGCGTATCCGCCGTCGCGAGTTCTGTTTTCATGCGCGGATTATAAACCGTTTACCGCAATTTCCAGGACTTTGCCGCCGAGTTCGTGCGCCCGATGTACATGTACCGCCCGGCACTCAATTTGAAGCCTACGTTCGCGGAGTCAAACACGTCAAATACCATGGACAAATTCATGTCTACTTTGACAATGTCCGTCCCCGATTTGGCCAACGGCAATCCCGTCCCGCCCATTGCACTGTCTGGTGACAAATTAACGGCTTGAAGCGTGAACACGCCAGTCACTGTATTAAAGGTAAATTTGCTGATACCGCTCGTGACTTTGCCCGTGTAGGTCAAAATTCCATTCTTGTTGATAATCGCTCCACCCGGAAGAATGGTCGAGTAGTCGCCCAAATAGAATTTGAAACTACCATTCGCATCTGCTTTGAATGTACCGGGACGGACGAGTTGCCCTCGGATTGAATAGGTGTGTTTCTTCGCCGCCGTTTCGGTGACAGTGCACAAAGAAATCAAGTACGCACCCGAAATCTCAGAACCCAATCCTTGGAATCCGTAATTGGCCACACCGTTGACATTCTTCTTCGCATGATAAAGCGTTCCAACGTTGGATTGAGCGGTCAGCGATCCCACTCCGATTGTGATCGGCAACGTGATCGGAATGTTGACCGGAATGTTATCATTGATCATGCCGAGCGCGACCATGTCACTGCGCAAACTCGCGGCTGAGACAGTAAAGAGGAACGCGCCTGTTGCCGGATTGAGTTGAAACGAAATCAATTGCGTCGCCCCGCTCGGTGTCTTATACGCGCCCTTTGCATCGAGATTGAATACGAACGTTTTACCGCCGAGCGAGACTTGCGTCAGTAACCCGGTGACGTTGTTATTCAACGAACTGACATCGAAAAATCCGAGGATCGTTGAGGAGTCATTACTGAGATTAAAATAATCGAGCCGAACATTCGCGCTGCTGATGAAGATACCCGGAACGATCGGCGACGTGTTGAGTTGCGGCATGCCCAGTATGGTGGGCTGCCCGGAAATTCCACCCGTTCCCGCTTTGATCACGATCGTGTCAAAGACGCTGTACGCACCTTTCGTGAGTTTCAATTGAGCGATGAAGGTCCCGTTCGTTTTGTAAATGTGCGACGGCGATGCCAGCGTCGAGGCCGTGCCGTCTCCAAAGTCCCACGCAACGGTATCGAATGAACCCGTTGACGCGGTCGAATCAAATGCGACCGTCAATGGAATTTCGCCCGAAAGCGGACTCGCTCCCGCCGCTGCAACCAACGCAGTTCCCGGCGAATTCGCCGCTGTCGCGTCAATAAATGCCGCCGCGATGCTGATGCGGTCAGCGGGTTGAATGTTCGAATTGCGCCCATCAAGCCACGCCGTCAAAAATAGGTTTCCGCCCTGGGAAGCGACACCGTTTCGAACCAGCCCGCGCGTCGCCGTATCGACCTGGAACGGAATCGGGTCCTTATCAGTTCCGTCAAACCCGACGCGTTTCGCTAGCATGTGGTACGTCGTGCTGTTGATGCGTTCGTTACGCAGGAACAGCCATTCGCTCGCACCGGGGAACGCCGGAGCGTACGCGTCGAGCTGCGTAAATCCTGTCGGTCCGAGCCCCATTTCCGCGAACACTCCACTGGGCGGCGTGACGACACCTGTCGTGCTGAGACGGTGCAGGAAGACCTTGCTGCTTTCCAATTGCGCGTACGTCGACAAAATCTGCCATTCGTTGTTGTTGTAAACCGCGCCAATCGGGCGGCCATAACCGGT
>JBAXUS010000065.1:0-31369 GCA_037129555.1 Planctomycetota bacterium | reverse complement strand
TAATTTATCGATTCGCGCCCGTTCGTTCTCTTGTTGTCTTTTCAAATCCGCGCGAGCGCGCTCCGTTTCCTCGCGGTGTTTGAGTTCTTCTTCAAATCGCTTCCGCCGAATACGAGCCTCGCCTACGGTGCGAACCAACTTCTTTAGAACCTCGTTCAACCGCTCTTCGATTCGCGACTTTTCGGTGTCCCGACAATAGAACTTGGGGTATGGCCCTGGGCCGTCATCAAGGACCAAATTGCCTGTCAGAACATAATCGACCTTTGACGCCCACGGGTCTGTTCTCTTCGTATTCTTGATCTCTTTGTATTGTTCACGAAGCCGAAGTTCACCGAGTTTTTCACCAGCTATCACAACGCAACATTGCTTGTCCTGATTTGAATAGACATTTGGTACTTCAAAAATAATCTTTCCGCCGAGTTTCTCCAGCTCCTTGATGAGACAATCCATGAAACACAACGCGCGCTTAATGTTCACTTCCGACACTGAAATTGAAAGATGTTGTGTTTTCCTGTTTTCAAACCAGGGCCACAGTATCCCTGCTTTATCTTTCCCGGATCGCCTCAAAGCATCAGTCAACCCGGTCCTTGTTGTCGTCACTAACGGGTGGGGACGCGCGAGGTCCGATGGCACCATGATCGTTGGCAAGGCTTCCACGCGAGCCAACAGTTGCAACACATCTGCATCGAATTCAATTTGCGGTGCGGTCGGGGATGCGTCCGACGTGCGAGTGTTCGGAGTGCTTTGAGCCGTCGCGGCTGCATCGGATTCAGCAATCGTAGGTAACGGCGGCCGCTCAGGCGTCTTCCCGAATTGTAGTTTTGACCAGTAGCCGTTCTCGGGACGTGGGATTTGGCGCTCTTTGCAGACTTTAACCAGTTCGGAATAAGTAATTCCGAACTGCTTAGCAAGCGAAGAGATCGGCGTGGCCCAGACCTGTTCATAAAGGTCTTGCCGCGAAAGATCATGGATCGATTTTTGAGCAGAGCCGTCGTTCATTTCGACCTCGACAATCACGCTGTAGATTCCGTATAGCAAATCTCAGCCAGTCAATCTTGCCGCATCAAAGCACCTCTTGTCCCGGCATCAACAACACGATTCTGGCGTCTTCGAGCCGGTCGCGCGTCAGTTGTCCGGGATCACTCCGTCCGTAGCAGCAGTGCTTGCCCATGAGCGTTTCAAACCAGAACAGCGGCTGCGCGATGATCTCGCCGTCCGGTCCGAAAATCGGCTCTTGAATCAACTGGTACGTTCCGGCCAGATTCTTCAGCCACTGCGCGTGGCCTTCGCCGATGCGTTCCAGCAGCGCCAGGTGTTCCTCGTTTGCGGTGCTGATCTGCACGTTTGGGCGCGCGCGGCTCAGCTCTTGGCACTCTCGCAGCACCGCGAGAACACGCCCGCCAGGCTGAGTGGATGCTGGCTCTGCACCGTAGATTCGCAGGACTGAACGAGCTCGGGTCAATGCGACGTAAAGTGGGTGAGCGAGTACGTCGCCCCCGGCGACGAACTGCTCCACGCCGGCGACGATGACCATCTCGGACTCATACCCTTTAAAGGAATGAGGTGTCGTGGCGATCACTGTATTGTCGTCTGTATTAAATGACTGGCTTTTTTGAACAATGAATCGCACGCCGACTTCAAGCAGCATCGGGGCAATTTGTCGCTCCAAACCTTCAATCGTTCGCGGCCCTATATAGATAATACGGATGTCTGCCGGGCGAACCTTGTCTTCCTTTATCCAAGTTAGAACCTGCTTGCCGAGCGCATTCCATTCTTCGGTTTCGCTGCGAAACGTGTGCAACGATGGCTTTGGGCCGCTGACCTGATTAAATCGTGCCTTCCACCAATATGCGTTGCCGACAGGGACGCGTTCGACCAAGCCGCGTTCGAGAAGCTCTTTGTGGTCGGCGTCGTCTTCCGGCGGCTTCAGGCGGTACAACACATTCAGCGCGAATTCCGAAATAGGATTTGTCGAACGGAAGCTCTCTTTCATGACGGTCGAGCGTCCGCGCAAGTCGAGACCGATCTCAGTCCACTTTGGCGTTCCACGGTTGTAAACATTCTGCGCATTGTCGTAAAAAATGTTCACGGAGCGGCTTTTCGGATCGGCAGGATCGACCTGTTCAACCAACGCGGTGAGCAGTTTCAACGTGGACGGACCCATGTCTTGTGCTTCGTCTATGAACAAGGCTTGGCAGCGCGGCTCAATCCGCGTGATGTCGAGTTTCTCAAGAATCTCGCGCGCGTAATCGTCATACTCAAATTCCCGGAAACCGAGTTTGCCGCCGATCTGACGCATGAATAAATCAATGATCTCCCGCACGTGGCAAAGTTCGACGCGATCCCACGGGAAGGCCTTCGTGTTGCCGTCTCCACTCCACGCGGATTCAATATGATCCCGGATCAATCCTTCCAACGACGTGTTGGCATAGACGGCCCAAATCTTCGCTGCCGGTCGGTCGTTCAGTTTCGCGACGGTCTTCTGTAGCCAGTGCGCCAGCACGATTGTTTTCCCGCTGCCGGCCACGCCACGGACCAGGCGTGGGCCACCGTCTAACTCGTACGCACACAGTCGCTGTTGCTCGAAACTCAATACCGGGCGCATTTTTTTGCGGTAATAGATTTGGCCACCCAACGTATGCGCGTCTCTTTCCTCTGCAAACTGCTCCTCGTGTTTCGGCAGGTTCTGTACGCGCTCCCACGTCAACGCGCTACCCTTCTTTCGGAGAACCATCGGCGTGAGGTGCTCCAGCAGCGGGCGCAGATACGGCTCCTGCATTTCCGCGCGGCTGGCGAAGAGGATCACGCACCCTTTCGCACGGCTCAGCCCGACGTTGACCAGCCGCATCCATTCTTCGGTTGGCCAGGCGAAACTGCCGGCGTTGACAGTATCGAAGAGCACCACATCGGCTTCCGCACCTTGCTGGCTATGAACCGTGGACGCCGACCACGATTTGATTTCCAATTTCGCGATCAGTCCAGCCACCGCACGCGCCTGCGCCTTAAACGGAGAGATAAACAGCCCGTTCGCGCACTTGAATTCTTCGTCACTGAACAGGCGCTCAAGGATCGTCTCGGTGATTGGCCGGACCCAACTGCGATTCCCGGGTCCGCGATCCGCGCGGATGTTCGGCAGATCGGTTCGTTCTTCGTCCAGAACGTACCAAATGGCGCGCGGCTGCTCTCGAAGATGTGACGGCAATGTACTCGGACGCGCATTCAACCCCGGCGCGTCGGTTAAGCGACCGTCATATTGATAATGTGATACGACGCGGCTGATGTCCGGGTGCATCCGATGTTGCTCACGCAGCAACTGTACGCCCGGCGGCAAATCGTCCGCGTGCTTGAGATGATTGAGACCACTCTGCGCCAACCAGGTCGCCTGCGTCATCGGAAGCAGGCGCGAGATTTTGCTTATGGGCGCCAGTTGTTTCGGATCGCCGACCAGCAGGACGCGCCGACTTGCCAAGAATGAAAGCGCAGCCACCGCCGCGCGCGAAATCAGGCCAGCTTCGTCCACGATGACGGTCGTGAAAGGCGCTTTGCCATCGCAAACCAATTCCTGAACATCCGTTGCGTTCAATAACTGTATCGCTTTGAACGATGTGGACGCAACGACATGAACCTCGTCGTCGAGGAAATTCTCAAGCGAGATTTCTCTAATCTGCCGTCGCAGTGTGTTGAGTTGCCGGCGAAGATCGGCCTTTTCGCCATGATCCGCAATTCCGTGTAGCCGCCGCTGCAACTGGTGTTGTTCTCGGAGCAATTCGGATTCCGTGCCTTTGAGCAAGGAGTCCAGCCCCTTCGCCTCGAACTCCTCAAACTCGACCGTCTTACCGATGCGCCGAATCCTTGCCCAATTCAGCGCGTCCGGTAAAAAAGTCTTCGCGGCCTCTCCGATTGAAAACGCAGCGCCGTCAGTTGCTTTGTTCGTCGTGGATACGACCAGAATCCGTTCTCCGCCCTTCGCCAGCGCGGCAACGACCTCGCGCCCGACTGTGTAAGTCTTCCCGGTGCCCGGCGGTCCCCACAGAACCGACCAAGAGTGTTCCCAGACCGTGGAATCGCTGGGCTGGCCATCCGCGCTCGATTCAGCCTCTGGATGAATTTCACCCTTCGCAGCTTGTAGGCGCTCGGCCAAAGCTGCGAGCATGTTGTTCTTTTCAGCCGCGTCGTAAAAGCGGCTCAGGCTGGCAAGAAAATCAAACGGCCGCACGAAGAACGAACCGACCACGGGTGGTTGAGTTTCGCTTTCGACAAAAACAAAAATGCGGCCGAGTGTTTCATCGACCTCAACAACCTCGCCCATCCAGTTGTAGTCTTGGCCTTCAGCGGGCGCATGATCGTCGCCGTCGAAAAGGTCTGGATTGACGGGCCGGAATGCCGTAGCGCCTTCCCAAGTCCAATCGAACTCAACGGCCTGCCCGACATCGACGATAAAGATGCTGCCGTCACGCCCGGATGAATGTTGGCGCACTTCGCGACAGCGCAGCTTCTTCCATTTACTGGAACTACGCTGCTCCTCGCGGATCGCCGTTTTTGCATCAAGCGCAAGTTGCTCCGGCGCGCCGGGCAATCCCAGGGCTACCGAGAATCCTTCCATTTCTGCTCCGATCCAACCATACCCAATCGAGAAAGTTGTATTCCATTACTCTACGCTGAATGTTGATATTCTCTTCCAGCTTTTTGCCCGAACTGACGACTCTTCCTCTTTCCTCGACGAATTCAATTTCGCGATTACACTACTGAAAATCGCACATTGAATTCAGTCAAAACTTTCCGAGCTTGTGATCTTCTGCTGACGTTGAAGGCGCGAAGGCATTTGAGAAAGCTGGAGACCTCGCACCATGGCCGAGCAGTTCTTTGAGAAACCCATTCTCAACTCGCCTTACGAATACCCCGCACGGCATTGGGAACTCGATGCGTCCGGTCAGCCGACCAACGTCATCTCCGACAAACGGCGTGTCGCTGAATTTATCACGCCCATCCCTAAGCCCAAAAAGCAGAAGCAGAATCAAAAGGAGATGGTCTTCGACGAAGGTAAGGGACTTTCGACGGAGAAGCAGCGCTACGATCCGACGCCCATCATCAACGCGATCCGCCGACACGTGGATGAATGGCGCACCCGCCCGAACACGAACGACTGGCATGTCACGCCTGAAACCGCGCGGCTGCTTCAGCATTGGCGTCACCACAAATTCCACGGTATCCGCCCCTTCTTCTGTCAGGTCGAAGCCGTCGAAACCGCGATCTGGCTGACCGAGGTCGCTCCCAAAATCGGCAACGCAGGTAAGACATTTCTCGATCATCTTGCTGCGGCCAACGGGGAAGCAAATCCCGAATTGATGCGCCTGGCGCTGAAGCTCGCCACTGGGGCTGGCAAGACGACAGTTATGGCAATGCTGATCGCGTGGCAGACGATCAACGCAGTGCGCCGTCCCGGCAGCAAGAAATTCACGCGCGGCTTTTTGGTAGTCGCGCCGGGACTGACCATTAAGGATCGGCTGCGTGTGCTTCAACCGAACGATCCCGACAGCTATTACGAAAGCCGCGAACTGGTTCCCAGCGACATGCTCGGTGACCTCGACCGGGCGAAGATTGTCATCACCAATTACCACGCGTTTAAAATGCGCGAGCGCATGGAATTGTCGGCGGGCGGGCGCGCACTCCTGCAAGGGCGTGGCGGCGGCGAACTCGACACGCTGGAAACTGAAGGGCAGATGCTCCAGCGCGTCATGCCGGATTTGATGGGCATCAAGAATATCCTTGTCCTCAACGACGAAGCGCATCATTGCTATCGCGAAAAGCCAGAGACCGACGACGAGGAAGGAGACTTGGCCGGCGACGAGCGCGACGAGGCCGAAAAGAATCGCGAGGCCGCCCGTCTGTGGGTCACCGGGCTTGAGATTGTTAATCGCAAGATCGGCATCAATCAAATCGTCGACCTGTCGGCCACACCGTTCTTTTTGCGCGGGTCCGGCTACGCGGAAGGCACGCTGTTCCCATGGACCATGACGGACTTCTCGCTCATGGACGCCATCGAATGCGGCATCGTTAAGTTGCCGCGCGTTCCGGTGACCGACAACAGCATCAACAACGACATGCCTGTTTACCGCAATTTATGGGAGAACATCCGAACGCGCATGCCCAAGAAGGGGCGCGGAAAGTCGGCCAAACTCGATCCGCAGAGCATCCCCAACGAATTGCAAACCGCCCTACTCGCGCTGTACGGGCACTACGCCAAGACGTTTAATCTGTGGCAGGAAGCGGCGATCAGCGTTCCGCCGTGCTTCATTGTTGTCTGCAATAATACTTCCACGTCAAAGCTGGTCTTCGATTACATCAGCGGCTACACGCGTGAAAGTGACGACGGTTCCGCTCTACCGGCGATGAACGGTGCGTTGGAACTCTTCCGCAATTTCGACGATCATGGCAACCGTCTGGCCCGTCCGCGCACACTGCTCATCGACAGTGAGCAACTTGAATCTGGCGAATCGCTCGACGCCAATTTCCGCTCCATGATGGCTCCCGAGATCGAACAGTTCCGCCGCGAACGCATCGAGCGTTCCGGCGACGCGCATGCCGGGGACAACATCCCCGATCAGGAAGTCCTGCGCGAAGTCATGAACACCGTCGGCAAACCCGGCCGTCTCGGTGGTTCCATCCGGTGTGTTGTTTCTGTGTCCATGCTGACGGAAGGTTGGGACGCCAACACCGTCACGCACATCCTCGGCGTCCGGGCGTTCGGCACTCAGCTTCTCTGCGAGCAGGTCATCGGGCGCGCACTTCGTCGGCAGTCTTATGATTTGAATGCCGAAAACCGCTTCAATGTTGAGTACGCCGACATCCTCGGCATTCCGTTCGACTTTACCGCCAAGCCCGTCGTAGCGCCGCCCACAAAGCCGCGCGAAACGGTCCATGTCAAAGCGGTGCGCCCGGATCGCGACGCGCTGGAGATTCGCTTTCCGCGCATCGAAGGCTACCGCGTCGAATTGCCGACCGAACGGCTCGATCCCCGTTTCACCGACGATTCCATTCTGACCCTGACGCCCGATTTGGTGGGACCGACCCGAACGCAAAATCAAGGCATCATCGGCGAAGCGGTCGATTTGAATTTGAAGCATCTCGAAGAGGTTCGTCAGTCCACCGTGATCTTCATCCTTACTAAACGTCTGCTCGGCCTCTGGCGTGATCCGGGCGAAGACATGAAGCTGCATTTGTTCGGGCAACTCAAGCGCATTGCGCGGCAGTGGATCGACTCGTGTCTGGTCTGCAAAGGCGGCACATACCCCGGCCTGCTCATGTATCAGGAACTGGCGGACATGGCCTGCAATCGCATCATGGCCGCGATCAACGCCACGCTCATCGGCGAGCGCCCCATCGTTGCCGTGCCCGACGCTTACAATCCCGTCGGCACCACAATGCACGTGAGTTTCAACACGTCCAAGCCGTCGCGCTATCAGACGGCTGCCAATAAGTGCCACGTCAATTGGGTCGTTTGCGACAGTGACTGGGAAGCTGAATTTTGTCGTGTCGCTGAAGAGCACCCGCGCGTGAAAGCGTACGTGAAGAATCAGGGCCTGGGGCTGGAAGTGCCGTACCGCAGCGGTTCCGACACGCGGCGCTACATCCCGGATTTCATCGTGCTCGTGGACGACGGCCATCCCGATCCGCTCCACCTAATCGTCGAGATCAAAGGCTACCGGGGCGAGGACGCCAAAGACAAAAAGAACACGATGGATGTGTATTGGATTCCCGGCGTCAACAACCTCAAGAAGTACGGTCGCTGGGCCTTCGTGGAATTCACGGACGTGTGGGAGATTCAGGACAACTTCGCGAAGGCCGTTGAGGAGAAATTCGGTGCGATGATTGATTCGGTGGCGGCGGCAAAGACCAGCGGGGGATCAACAAAATGACCACCGCGCTTGCGACCGGCGAGTCACCTGGCGACGGGTTTCTGTTTTACGAATCCGAAGACGGTCAGACACGTATCAGCGTCAGGCTGGAAGACGAGACGGTCTGGCTGTCGCAGATGCAAATGGCGACGCTCTTTCAGACTTCAAAACAGAACATCAGCTTGCACATCCAGAATATCTTTGCGGAGAAAGAATTGGATCGCGCGGCAACTGTCAAGGAATACTTGACAGTTCAAACCGAGGGCAAACGTTCGGTCGAACGCTCCGTGGAGCATTACAACCTCGACGTGATCATCTCCGTCGGCTACCGCGTGAAATCTCAACGCGGCACGCAGTTCCGCATCTGGGCCACGCAGCGGCTGCGCGAATACATCGTCAAAGGTTTCGCGATGGACGACGCCCGCCTCAAGCAGGCTGGTGGCGGCGGCTATTTTGAAGAACTGCTCGCGCGTATCCGCGACATCCGCTCGTCCGAGCGCGTCTTCTGGCGCAAGGTTCTCGACATTTACGCCACAAGCATCGACTACGATCCGCGCGCCGAATCGTCGCAGTTTTTCTTCAAGACGATCCAAAACAAGATGCACTGGGCGGCGCACGGCCACACAGCGGCGGAGATCGTCCACCAGCGCGCGGACGCCTCGAAACCCAACATGGGTTTGACGGCGTGGGCTGCCGGAAAACCCCGGCTCGCCGACGTGACCATCGCCAAGAATTACCTCAACGCCGATGAGCTTGAGGTCTTGAACCGGATCGTCAACGCATACCTTGAATTTGCGGAACTACAGGCGCTTGATCGCAAGCCCATGACGATGGCGAATTGGATCGTCAAACTCGACGATTTCCTGCGCATGGCGGGACGAGACTTGCTGACTCACGCCGGCAAAATCTCGCACGACGAAGCCAAATTGAAAGCCGAATCCGAATACGCCGCGCTTCGCAAGCAGCAAGACGCACTGCCCCAACCAGTGGATCAGCATTTCGAGCAGACGTTGAACGAATTGGGCCAGATCGAGAAGAAGGTCAAAAGCAAAAAGTCTCCACGCAAGAAGTCAGACGGCGACCCGGACGCGAAAAAATAGGGGCAGGTCCAACGAAAAGGAATACCGCTGATGTTCGACACCACCAAAGAAGATTTGAAAGACATCCTGAAAAAAGTGGACGGGGGTAAACTGCAGCTTCCCGACTTCCAACGCGACTACGTTTGGGAAGACGATGACGTGCAGAGTCTCATTGCATCCATTGCCAAAGGTTTCCCCGTCGGTGCACTGCTCACGCTGGAGACTGGCGGCGTTGTCTCATTCAAGCCGCGAACGCTTGCGGGAGTGGATACCGTCAATCCGAGTCCCGAAGAGCTTCTCTTGGACGGCCAGCAGCGCATGACTTCGCTCTTTCAGTCCATGCACTGCAAGCGCCCTGTCCGCACACGCATCCAAAACCGCGTTGAAGTCGAACGTTTCTATTACCTCGACATCATCAAGGCCGCATCCGACGCCGCGAACATTGAACAGGCCATCGTGCCGGTTCCGGCGGACCGCATTATAAGGAGCAATTTCGGCCGCACCGTCGATCTCGATTTGACGACTGCCGAATCCGAATACGAGCACGATCTCTTCCCTCTCAACCAGGTCTTCGATCACACCGATTGGTATTTCGGGTGGCGCGGATATTGGAAAACGCGCAACCCCGACCGTTTCGACATCGAGAGTAAGTTTTTCAAGGGCATTGTCGAAAATATCCAGCGCTACAAGATGCCCATAATCCGGCTCGACAAGAAGAACAGCCGCGAAGCGATCTGCCTGGTGTTTGAGAAGGTCAACGTCGGCGGCAAGAAACTCGACGCATTTGAACTGGTGACGGCGATCTATGCTGCGTCGAACTTCGACCTGCGCGAAGATTGGAAAGGCACCGTCGGCAATCCGTCCAAAGGGCGTATCCATCGCATGATCGGCACGGACAGCCCGCGCCGAGTCCTGAAGCACATCCAGAGCACAGACTTTCTCCAAGCCTGCGCGCTACTGCACACCCGAGAGGTTCGGCTTCAAAAGGCGGCGGCGGGCGTGAAGGATTCCGATCTCCCGCAAATTAGTTGCAAGCGGGAAACGCTGCTCGGACTGCCGCTTACAGCCTATCGCGCTCACGCGGATAACGTTGAAGCCGGTTTCATCGAAGCGGCAGGCGTCTTCAACGAGCTGAAAATCATTCTGGCAAAAGACGTACCCTACCCACCCCAGATTGTTGCCGCGGCCGCGACACTGGCAATTCTTGGCGACGCTGGCCAGAACGCCATGGCGCGCGAAAAGATTGCGCAATGGTTCTGGTCCGTGGCACTCGGCGAACAGTACGGCTCCAGCACCGAATTCAAATTGTCGCGCGATGTGCCCCAACTTGTGAATTGGATAATGAAGGACGGTCCCACGCCGCAAGCCATCGAAGGCGCGTACTTCCAACAAGACCGCCTGCGATCCCTGCGCACGCGATTATCCGCGGCATACAAGGCGATCCATGCCCTGATCATGCGCAAGGGCTGTCAGGATTTCATCAACGGCAAGGGGTTCGAGTTGATGACTTTCTACAACGACAAAGTGGATGTTCACCACATCTTCCCGCAGGCATGGAGCAAAAAGGCTGGCATCCCGCAGAAGGTTTACGATTCGATCGTGAACAAAACTCCGCTCTCGAAAAAGTCCAACATTCTCATCGGCGGGGATGCGCCGTCTGTGTATCTCAAACGGATTGAAAGCAAGCATGGCCTGACATCCGACCGACTCGACGCGATCCTGAGAACCCATCTCATCGAACCGCAGTTTCTTCGCGCCGACAATTTCCAGGGCTTCTTCGATGCGCGGCTTAAAGCTCTGTCCGGGCTGATCGGCGGCGCGTTAAACAAGACCGTGGTCGAGAGCCACGGTTCCAATGAAGTTGAAGTTGAGGTCGATGACCTAATTGAGACGATGAACGGCGATTCTGACGAAGAACTCATGACTGCGTAAGGGCACCCGATTCCATGGCCAAAAAGAAAGACACGTCCAAGAAGACCGTCGATACCCTCAAGCACACCGATGCCAAGCGGACGCACATCCCCACGGCTGAATTTGAATCGGTGATGAAGGCGCAGTCCGAGACGCCGAAGAAGGTGCGGTATCAGCGCAATACCGACCTTGACCCGCAGTTGGTCTGGCGCGGCAAGGACGAGCAGGACTGGTCCGACCTCGTGGTCTCGGCCCCGCCCCTTTATATTCAGGAGAAAGTCCATCCGAAGGTCTTGATCGACGATCTGCTGGCGCGCACGGCGGCGGCGGAAGAGGCGAAGGCGCCATCGCTCTTCGCGGACATGTACGCCGATTTCAACGGGCTGCCGGACACATCGGCGAAGACCGAGTTCTACCACCACGAATCGAACTGGTCGAACCGCATGATCCTGGGCGATTCGCTGCAAGTGATGGCCAGCCTGGCCGAGCGCGAGGGGCTGCGCGGGAAGGTTCAGTGCATCTACTTCGACCCGCCCTACGGCATCAAATTCAACAGCAACTTCCAGTGGAGCACCACCAGCCGCGACGTGAAGGACGGCAACCGCGAGCACATTTCGCGCGAACCCGAACAGGTCAAAGCCTTCCGCGACACCTGGCGAGACGGCATCCACAGCTACCTGACGTACCTGCGCGACCGCTTGACCGTGGCGCGCGATTTACTGACCGATTCGGGCTCGATCTTTGTGCAGATTGGTGATGAAAACCGGCACCTTATTCGAGCTCTCTTAGATGAAGTGTTCTGCCAAGATAACTTCGTCAGCGAAATCGCATTTCGAACAACTACGGGACGCGGTGCAAAGCTGTTGGATAATAACTTCGACTTCGTAATCTGGTATGCCAAGAAATTCGAGAACATCAAGTATCGGCAAGCATTGATGGCGCGGGACGAGAAGACCTACGACTATTACTACGATGAATCTGGAGTCGGTCATGCGTTTGGGGGAATCGCCTCCGCAGCGCCGGAAGGTTGCACACCATACAACCTCGATAATTTCACATCACAGAGTGAGTCTCCCGAAGGAAGCAAGCCGCTCGAACTCTTTGGACGCAAAATATCATGCCCGAGCGGCCGGCACTGGCGAGTGTCAACTGGAAGAGAACGCCTGATTAGGTCGTTGCGATTGGAACTATATGGATCCCAAGTGCGCTGCCGTATCGCTGCCCGTGATGAAGGCGCCACAAGCGTTGGAAATGTTTGGCTTGACGTCTTGATGGGAAGCTTCGTGCAGCAGAAGATTTATGTAGTCCAAACTGCGACTTCCGTCATTCAGCGTTGCATCCTCATGGCCTCAGACCCCGGCGACCTCGTCCTCGATCCCACCTGCGGTTCCGGCACCACCGCCTTCGTCGCCGAACAATGGGGCCGGCGCTGGATCACCATTGACACCTCGCGCGTGGCGCTCGCGCTGGCCCGCGCTCGCATCATGGGCGCGCGCTACCCGTATTACCTGCTGGCCGATTCGGTCGAGGGGCAGCTCAAAGAAGGCGAAGTCACCCGCACCGCGCCGTCCACGCAACCCGTGCACAACAGCATCCGCCACGGCTTCGTTTACGAGCGCGTGCCGCACATCACGCTCAAATCCATCGCCAACAACGCCGAGATCGACGTGATCTGGGAGAAGTGGCAAGCCTCTATCGTTCAAGCACTTAAAGAACTGAGCCAAACGCTGACGGCGTCCAAAACTGCGTCTTCGAAGGCTAAATCTTCATCAAAGAACGAAGTTATTTCATCAAAAAACGACGTTCTTTCATCAAAAAACGACGTTCTTTCATCAAAGAACGATGTTCTTTCATCAAAAAACGACGTTCTTTCATCAAAGAACGATGTTATTTCATCAAAGAACGACGTTATTTCATCAAAGAACGACGTTTCTTCACGCAGAAATCAAGAAACTTCATTGGAAAATCAGCAAAGTTCTTCAATGGACTCGATTTTAAAGGAATGGGAGGTGCCGAGTACCTTTGATGAAAGCTGGCCTAAGAGCGCCCGCGCGCCTTTTGAGGCATTTCGCGCCGCGCGCATTGCACGGCAGAAGGAAATCGATGCATCCATCGCCGCCAAGGCCGAATTCGAGTACCTCTACGACAAGCCCTACGACGACAAGAAGAAGGTGCGCGTGGCCGGGCCGTTCACCGTCGAAAGCCTCTCGCCCTTCCGCGTGCTGGGCGTGGACGAGAATGACGAACTGATCGACCCCAAAGCCGCCGAAGACAAAGCCGAGTACGGCGCGAAGCAGACCTTCGCGCAGATGATCTTGGAGAACCTCAAAACCGCCGGCGTGCAACAGGCGCACAAAACGGACCGGATCGACTTCACGTCCTTGAAGCCGTGGCCGGGCGAACTCATCTGCGCCGAAGGCCGCTACATGGAAGGCGAGACCGAGCGCCGCGCCGGCATTTTCATCGGCCCCGAATTCGGCACGGTCACGCGCACCGACCTGCTGGCCGCCACGCGCGAAGCTGGCGACGCCGATTTCGACGTGCTGATCGCCTGCGCCTTCAGCTACGAAGCCCGCTGCACCGGCCTCGACAAAATCGGCAGCATCCAAATCCTGCGCGCCCGCATGAACGCCGACCTGCACATGGCCGAAGACCTGAAGAACACCGGCAAAGGCAACCTCTTCGTGATTTTCGGCGAACCCGACATCGAGATCACCAAAACCAAAGACGCGAAATACCAAGTCAAAATCAAAGGCGTCGACGTCTTCCACCCCCAAACCGGCGAAGTCCGCAGCGACGGAGCGGACGGCATCGCCTGCTGGTTCATAGACACGAACTATAACGAAGAAAGTTTCTTCGTCCGCCACGCCTACTTCCTCGGAGCGAACGACCCGTACAGCGCGCTGAAGACCACGCTGAAAGCGGAGATCAACGAAGAAGCCTGGGCGACGCTGCACAGCGACACGTCGCGCGCGTTCGGCAAGCCGGAGACGGGAAGGATTGCGGTAAAGGTCATCAACCATCTTGGCGATGAAGTGATGAAGGTTTTTAAGGTACTTTAATTTCAAACATTCATTGTTGATTTGAAGGTCATAGAAATGGCAAATCTAGCATTACTTGAACGCATGAAGGAACAGTTGTTCCCTCACGTCCTCACCCCAAAGAACTTAGCAAATAACTTTGGAGTTTTCAGGGAGCTAGTGAAGCACCTTGAACAGATTGATCCATACGTGGATGTGGAACCGACTTGTGCGTTGGAATTCATCAACCTTTTGAATTCCGTTCACGGTTGGTTATTGCAAAGTAGCGGCAATGCCAATCACTTACTTGAACCCCTCGGCCGACTTAACCACATTTGTATCGTGTCTTACGCTCACTTTAAGCAAAAGGAGAGTTCAATACAGCCCATTCCCACCACATCGCAGCAGCTTGTTCCTTCCCCGAAAACGAAGATCGACGACGCAGACGCAGATAAGCAAAAAACTACCATAGGAATCATTACTGTCCTGAAGCATGAATTTATGCCCATGGAAGAGGTTCTGACACATTCGCGCGAGCGTGAATACCAGTTTGCGGGACGCGGATACCAATTTCGGATCGGTGAAATCACATCAAAATTTGGGGGCACACACACAGTTGCCGTCCACCAATGCAATATGGGAGAGAACAGCGCATCTACCAGGGCTACTGCGATGCTTGCGCTTTTCCCGAATATCGACATCGTTTTCATGACGGGCATCGCAGGTGGCATTCCGTTCCCGGTTCCCCCAGCAAGAAGTGCGGAGAAGCACGTCCGGCTGGGGGATATTGTAATCAGCAATATCCATGGTGTCGTACAATACGATTTCGTGAAAGAAAGCCAAACTTTTAAAGAGGTTCGGTCGTCTCCCATTCGCCCCTCATCGGAATGGCTTGACGTAGTTAAAAAGCTGGAAGCAGGAATTGAGAAGTCGGACTTTCCGTGGGAATCCATTTTGGTCGATTTCTTGAAGAAACATACATCATACGTTCGGCCTTCCCCTGACAAAGATGTTCTGTATGGAAGCGACGAAAATTCGTCGATTGTTCCTCACCCTGATGATGAACACCGTCGCGAAGGCCAGCCGCGTGTTTTTCTTGGGCGCATCGCCTCTTCCAATACGTTACTAAAGAATCCCTTTTTGCGGGACCGGTTGCGAGATGAACACGACGCGCGCGCTGTCGAAATGGAAACGTCTGGAGTCGCAGACGCAACTTGGGATCATGGAAAAGGGTACATGGCAGTCCGGGGAATATGCGACTACTGCGACGACCACAAGAATAACATCTGGCAACGCTATGCTGGAGCTTGTGCAGCAGCGTTTACTCGTGCACTAATTGAAGCAAAGGCACCCAAGTCGATTTCTTAACGTTATTTCTGTCGTCCCGGTTGCCAGCAGGTTCCCTCGATAGTGTGGAATACTACGAACTCTTTGAAAGTGTAAAGCAATGGCTAAGAAAGCTGCCGACAAAAACCAAATGTTGCTGGACATACCCGGCGTGCTTTATGACGCGCGCTTTCTGGAATCACACGCGGGCAAGCACATTCTGCATGATCCCAAGATCGCCATTGTCGAATTGATTGCTAACGCTTGGGACGCTGGGGCCACCGAGGTAAAGATTGATTGGCCGGGCGGAACAGGCACTCAAAACTTTGCCATCCAAGACAATGGAAATGGGATGACCGACGAAGAGTTCAAGGGCCGATGGCGAAAGCTTAACTACAACCGTGAAACCGATCAGGGACGTATGGTGACCTTTCCGGCGGGCTCAGTCAAAGGCCAAACGGAGCGGGTCGCGTTTGGCCGGAATGGCATTGGCCGGTGGTCAGGCTTCTGCTTTGGCGATACCTACATCGTCGATACTTCAAAGAGCGCGTTCCGAAACCGGTACGAAGTTTCCAGAGGCTTAACCGAGCCGTTTGAAATAAAGCAGAAGTTGGCTGGAGTGGAAGCGAAGACGCATGGTACCAAGATCGAATGCCCCAATTGCCGGCAGGTCCAACTCACACCCGAAGAAGTCCGTGCCGAGATTGGTATGCGGTTTCTAACCGATCCCAATTTTAAGGTTCTGGTCAATGGGGAATCCGTCAGCTTTGAGCACATCGACGACCCGAACATTCAAAAGCTCATACTTAAGGTTGACGAGACCCACTCGGTGGAACTGGTGATTATTGATACTCAAGCATCGGATCGCACAACAAAGCAACACGGTGTTGCTTGGCATGTCGGCGGAAGATTGGTTGGCACATGCTCATGGAAAGGCGCAGGCGCTGAGGAATTGATTGATGGTCGCCGCATTGCGGCAAAGCGTTTTACCTTTATCGTTAAGGCTGATTATTTGGCCGAAACTGATGCGATCAAAAAGGATTGGTCGGACTTTGACAAGAGCAACGACGAGTACCAGCAAGCGGCGCAAGTAGTGTATCAAAAAGTGCGCGAGTATTTACTTTCGGTATCGGAAGAAGATCGTAAAGAAACATTGGCAAAGGCGAAGGAACTGAATAAAGAAGCATTGAATAAAATGGGCCCCCTGGAGCGCGAAAAGTGGACCGACTTCGTTACAAAAGCGCAAGTTAATTGCCCTTCAATCAAGGAGAGCGATATTGTCAAACTTTCCGAAGTCATGGCGAATCTCGAAGAGGCCACATCGGGATATGCGCTGCTGCATAAATTGAGCGAGTACGGCCCGGACAAACTGGACGATCTACATCGCCTGCTTGAAGACTGGACCATTGACATGGCCAAGATCGTTCTTGATGAGATCGGACGGCGGCTGTTGATCGTTCAGGAATTGCAGTCGCGAATGGACGATAAATCGACAAAGGAAGTGCAGGACCTTCAACCACTTTTTGAAAAGGGTTTGTGGATATTCGGTCCCGAATTTGAAACCATCGAATATACGTCGAACGTTGGAATGACTCGCGTGGTCCAGGACCTATTCAATCAGCCGGAAATGAAGGGTAGCCGGAATCGGCCGGACTTTGCGATTCTTCCCGATGGCACATCTGGCTTATACGCTTATCCACGATATGACGATGACGGTGGGGAAGTGGGTACAGACCGTCTGGTCATTGTTGAGCTTAAGAAGCCAGGCGTACCCATTGGTGAGGAGCAGAAAAGGCAATGCTGGAAATATGTTAAAGAGCTATATACCAAAGGGCTGTTGCAGGCGCGGCAAAGTACCGTCCGCTGCTTCGTCTTGGGCAAAGAAGTAGAAAATCTGGAGAGTTCGCCGTTAGAAGAGTTGGACGGCACGGTCAAAATTCAACCGCTGACATTCGACACTGTTCTTCAGAGGGCTAAGAGTAGATTATTGAAACTTCACGATCGAGTCAAAAGTGCTCCGTTTTTGGATGCACATCGCGATAAATTGAAGACTTTTCTTGATCCTTTAGATATCAAACCCGACCTTTTCACTGAGGTGAAAGTGTAACCATTTATGGAATTTCGCATCTCCGAAATCTTCACTGATAGCCTCACGCGGCTGACCGCTGACATTCAGAAAGCGGTCAAGGCAACGGGCTTTGACATGCAACTGAACCCCGCCGTGCTACGGATTGTAATTTTACCACATCAAAGCGGACTTAAAGGAATCTATAATGAAACGCATCATGATCGACGTGCCAAACGAGTATGAGAAATTAGCGCGAGATTTTGCGGAAGTTCTGCGCGGTCTCGCACACAACAATGTAAAAATTACAGGCATCTACGTCGGTACACCGAACGCGGAGCGCATAGCCGTTCCGGGTCATGCGCTTTCTGATTTGAAGGCATGGCTGGCGCATTCCCCGAATTGGACGACTGACGGTGACTACCAAGATGAACATTTCCTCTTATCGTTCATGAAAGAGTTCGTTTCAAAATCACCACCAGCACCTTCAAAAGGAAAATCAAAGCCCGCTACCAAGGCTGCACCAACGACGAAGGAATCCTGAAAGCTCGCACCCACAGCCGACTCTTTTCGGCTTGCGACCGTATGACTCAAGCGGTAAGAACATTGTCTGCTGCATTTTTGGATTTTAACGAACGAGGAAGCGCAATGATTTAACAACGATAATGTCGTGACAATTTGAATTGTGCGTGAGCACAAGTAACTGCTTCACAGGAACGGCCAACCTGGGTCGAAAGACCCTTGAATAATGAAAGCAGCTGACTTGCGCCACGCCCCAGGAATGGGGCGTCGGCCGGGTTTGCTGTTTCATTATGCCCCTTGGCCGGGGCCCTGTGAGCGGCGGATTTCGGTCCGACGCTCTTTTTTTTGCCTAGATTTTGGGGATTTGACAATGACACCAAATCGAAATTTTCTCGCCGTGGCACTTCTCTCCGTGCTCTTGACGTTCGTGGTTGCGAACGCTGCAGAGGATGCCGACGATCTTCATCAAGAGGGCATCGCCGCACTCAAAGATTCCCAAACGAATCCCGCCGCAATCGTCATGGCCGCGCGATGTTTCGCCAAAGCATCTGCGCTTTATGAAGCGGGCGGCAAGACCGATCTCGCCGTCGAGATGAATTCGTATCTGTACTGGTGCAAGAAGAAGATGACGCTGGCGGACATCGACGCGTTTTTGAAAGGCGCCGAGGGCAACGTTTCGGAGCGCTTCACTGCCGTCGATAAAAAAGTCATCGCCCCATCCGAGTCCCAAACATTTTTGGATCGGGCCGATGCTTTTGCTCGGACGAACCCGGACGCGCATTTACTTATCGCTGTTCGATATTTCGAGGTCGCGGACCGATTCAAAGGATCGGACCCCAGCTTGAAAGCGCAGGAGAAGAGCCTCAAGGAAATGATGGCGGCGAATGCGCCAAAGGCGATCCCGGCGAAATCCGCGCCGACCGAAGTGGATATTCATAATCCAACGAAACTTGATGGCGCGAAGACGGATTTATTGAAACTGGTGGACCTTCGACGCGACCCCGTTTCCGGCAATTGGGCGATGCCGCTCGGTCTTTTGTCCTGTGCCAAGCCCGCAGTAGACGCCAAGCTGAAACTCCAATCACAGGCCAATTCCGAATACGACTTTCACATGGTTTGCGCGCGCAACACCGATGAAGGCGACATCAACGTCATTCTGAATTTTCAGCAGCAGCGCGTCGTGTTCGGTCTCGCGGGTTTCAAAAATACCATCTCCGTACTCCACAAAATCAATGGAAAGATGGGTGACGTCAACGGCACGCGTGTCTTGCACAGCCTCAATACGAACGTCGCCTGTGACGTAAAAATCCAGGTGCGCAAGACGTTCATCCGGGTGCTGATCGATGATAAGGAACTGTTTTCACACAAGCTGGACGGCTTGAGACTATCCGTCGATCCATCTTGGGAAACAGATCGCGCATCCATCAGCATTTGGTGTGTCCACTGCTCCGCGCAATTCAAAGAAATCGACATTACCGAAGCCAAAAATAAATAATGCCGGTCGCTTCCGGCACCGCAATATACCACCCAGCGTCAGGAGTTTCACATGGCGACAAATCCCCGAAAGATTGTGAATCGAACACGCGTTGTCAGGCCCAAACGAAAGTCATTGCCGATGGGCGGAATTGGAATCGCGTTTGGGCTGGCCGTTGTTGCCGCGATTTCATGGTTCGTTTTGTACAAATGGAAACAGGAGACGCGCGCATCCGAGTCACGCGCTTCCACTGTACCGACCGCTCCGCAATCTGCGCGCGAGCTCAAACATTCCGAAAGTGCTCCAAGCGGCGAACCCAGCGCGAACCGCGACTCGACCGATTACAGCAAATTGAACCAGGACGTTGCCGCGACCGTGGATACACGGGATCAAAAATATGCGCGGATCGCGATACGACAATTATTGCTAGGAAAGACCATCACCCAGGTGACCAGTGGCATGATCGATCCTGAGATTGGCTGGGACACGCAAAGCGCGGTCGGCCCGGCGATGGCACCATACATTTGGACTGCATTGGACAGTGGCGCGCTTCAGGACTCGACCCGGCTTGCCAGGGCGATCACGGAATTGAAGTATTCCAAACCGCTTCATGATCGCAGCGTCAAATCCCCCTTTAGCGTGGGTGAATTACAACGGGTCGAAGCAGAGGTTGTCGCGCGGAATAGAAAGTTTTCCAAATTGTCCATTCAGCAGCTGCTCGCCGGCAAAGAAATTCACGATGTCATCGCCGGCACGATGGGGCCGGGTGAATGGGGAAACCAGGATTCGTTCTTGGAAGATTTTCAGCCTTATCTTGAAGCCGTCGTCATGTCGGGCGCGCTTCCCGATCAGCCTGCATTAGCTGCTGCTCTACAAACGCTAAAATCTGAAAGTGAGGCTAATCGTCGTCAATACCAGGCGTACCACGGGCACGCTCAACCTTCACAACCAGCTTCTAAGCGATTGGTCAAATTGGACACGGCGGACATCGACGAATTTCGGCAAACAAAGATCGGTATGCGGGATCGAAGCAGGATTTATTCAGTGTCAGTCATACGCAGCCTGATGATGGGACGCCACATTTTCTCGATCCGGTATGCCCCGAGCGCTCTTAATCCGAATGCTAATCGAGATAATGAAATGGGTGAGGGCTGGGACACTCCTCAATCGTTCTTCGACGATATGGAGCCGTACTTAGTCAGCGCCGCGGCAGCGGGAGTTATGTCAAACCCGGCTCCATTTAATCAAGCGTTGGACGCGATTCGCGGCGTGCGCGCCGAACGCGTGAAGCGCAACGCGGACTACGGTCAACCCCCGTTGCCAAAAGTTGTTTTGAAAACAGTCACGTTGGACGCCGCGTACATTGATGCCTTGAAGCGAATCAACGCCGATTCAATCGAGAACAACCGCAAACAGGCGAAAGTCGCGATTCAAAAGATGCTGATGGGGAAGGAGATGACCTTTGTCGTGAACGAAGCCGTGCGTCCCGAAGACGGGTGGGCCTCGGCAAAAGACTTCGTTCGGGACGTGTTTCCATACATCCGCGAAATTTTAAACAGTGGGAATATCTCGAATGCTCCGGCATTAAAGGCCGCAATGGACCAGTACGAGAAGTCATTGAAAGAAGCGGACGAGACGATGAAAAGTTACTATGGTCGATGATCGATTAATTTTCTCGCGCGCGACCCTATCGCGCGGGCGAGGGAGTGGTGAATCCCCACCCCGGTCGGATGGGACCCAACGGCATTATGCGCACTATTCCGGGCAGGCACTTCACGGTGTCGAGTGAAATCACCGATCCGAATCTTTGCGATCTCGGCGAGTGCCACGGCAAATTGCATCATTCTTAATACCGGCGTGCCGACGGCTCGCGTTTGTACTTCTCCAGCAATGTGGCGAGGCGCTGGACGACCTGGGGTTGCGCGGCGTATAGATTCTTCGTCTCGCCGGGATCATCGGCCAGGTTGTAAAGCTGGCCGGTAAAATCGCCGGGCTTCGGTTTCTCAGTCGCGGGCTTTGTGAACCCGCCGCTACCTAGGTGCGGGATCAGCTTCCAGTCGCCTTGCCGGATCGACTGCACACCTTGGGACGACTCTATGACCGTGGCCTCACGCAGCGGTTCCGCCGTCGCCTTACCGATCAGCAACGGCATCAGATCGTAGCTGTCCTCGCCTTCTGTGGACGCCAGAGGTTTGCCTGCCACGGCCGCGAACGTGGCCAGCATGTCGGTGAAACTGATCGTCTGGTCGCAGCGCGTGCCTGGAACAACCTTGCCCGGCCACCGCACGACGAACGGCATCCGGTGTCCGCCTTCCCAAACGTCGCCCTTCATGCCGCGCCAGTGTCCGGTCGCGGAGTGGCCGAACTTCTTCACATCTTCGGGATACCAGACCGGCCCGTTATCGCTCGTGAAAATCACCAGCGTGTTTTGCGCTAGTCCGGCCCGATCAAGTGCCGCGAGCACCTGCCCCGACGCGTCATCGACCTGCGCAACGAAATCGCCATACAACCCGCCCATGCTCTTCCCGCGAAACTGCTCCATCGGCACCCACGGCGTGTGCGGCGCGGTGAAGGCAATGTAGAGAAAAAAAGGCTTGCTGTCGGCGGCGGACTTCTTGCCGCGAGACTCCAAATACTCAACCGCCTTGCGCGTATACGTGGGCAGGGCTTTGACGTGCTTGAAAGAAGGCGCGATCTTTCCGGCACGCCAGAATGCGCCTTGAATGGGCGTCCATTCGGGAGAACTGCTGGCCTCGGTGTTTGCAGTCGGAGCTTCGACGCAGCGGTCCTGGTCGATGAAAAAGTACGGCGGGATGTCGAGCGAGGCGTGCTGGCCGAAGAACGTATCAAAGCCATGGTCCACCGGCCCGCCGCGCAATGGAGCCGTACCGTCAAAGTGGTCACCGGCGTTGAAGCCCTGATGCCACTTGCCGATCATCCCGGTCGCGTATCCGCGTTCACGCAATACCGTGGCGATGGTGGGCCGGCCCGGCTCGATCATCGCGCCCTTCGCCGGGTTGCGCACGCCGGTGTTGCGAAACGGGTAGCGCCCGGTGAGCAGCCCGTACCGCGACGGCACGCATACAGCGCCCGGCGCGTGCGCGTCGGTGAAGCGCATCCCGTCGGCGGCGAGCCTGTCAATGTTCGGTGTCGGGATTTTGGATTCGGCGTTGAAGCAGTGCGGATCACCATAGCCCATGTCGTCGGCGAGAATGAAGACGATGTTCGGCTTTGACGGTTCGGCTGCGATTGCGGCCAGGGACAAACCGCCGATCCAAGCGGCAATGAGGATACGGAACACGTTCATGGGGGGCCTCGATTCGGATGGCGATTCATTCATGAAATACACCGTCCGGGCGAGGCGCTACGCACGGCTTGCTGAACGCGCTTTTCTTCAGACCACTTGAGTTTGGTCGCTATAGGGAACAACCATCACTTTTTCATAAAGTGCGGTCGAGTGGGTGGCTAACCCAGGGTTCGGGACAAAACAATCCGCATCGTCATCATCGTGTGTCTGTTGTTGCGCCAGGAGACCGTCCTGCTCAAATTTCTCATTTCGCAGTTGAATCTCGCGCAACGATTCCGCGAAAGAACGCTCGCCCACTCGATGCACTGGGTTTGAATCCCGTGTCGCGACTAATTTGCTGGGACTCGCTTTTATCCGACAAAGGTCTTTGAGTCCGACGACCCCGCGATCCATGTACCGCTTTGTCCAACGGAAAATGTTTGCGCGATCCAGATCGGCCAGCCGCGCCACTTCCTTATAACGCATGCCCGAGGCGAGCAGCAGAATCGCCCGCGCCCGCCGATACACCACGGCGGGTGTACTGGGCAGCTGCGTGAGCCGTTTAAGCTCCAGCTGCGCGGTGGGATCGAGGGTTAAATGTATGTTGCGGGAACGTGGCATGGGTCGGTCTCCAGAAATGAACGAAGGCGATATTAACGAATGTCGCGGCGGAAAAATAGACCCACGCGAGATTTACCCCGATGCGATTACAAATTGAGCGCCAGAAGCCAGCATTTACGGTTTACACACCAGCATCTTATTTTTCGCCAACGACTTACAGCACAATAACCACTCAAATGTCATGCCCCCCAACTCACTTTCAAACAGAGCCGATAGTGGGGCATCCGTGACGGTTTCTGCTATGAAGACATACCGCTGATGCTTCTATCGTGCATTCCCAAAACTGGCTCACGGATTCCTAATCGATACCTTGCCGAACCGACGATCTGCTGGTTGATAGATAAAGGGAAGGCGTGCTTGTCACACGCGTTCTCCTTGCCCACCCCAGCCGCCTAGAACAGGCGGCTGAAGAAGGACTTGTTGGCATTGCGGACTTCGCTGAGCGTTCGGTCGCTCACCGGTTCCTTCACCTTGATGCCCACTCTGCTCAGGGTCGTCACCGCCGACTTGAACAATGCGTCTTCGGTTGCATCTTGCTTGTCCAGGATGTCCAGCGCCATGTGCAGAACCACGGCCTCTTCGGTCGCTTTTTTGACTTCTCCGGTCGCCGTGATCCGGGCCGCGTTGTCGGTCAGGGCGTCGCGGGCTTCCGTCTCCTTCGCCACGATTTCCTTCTGCTCGTCCAACGCTTTGCTGATCTCCGCGCGGCTCTTCGTGCCAACCAGGGCTTTGGCGGAAGTGACCATTTCGTGCTTCGTCATAATTCAATCTCCTATAGGGTTTAGGTCCCATGACGGACCCAACCAGGCTGTGGGGGTTTGAGAAGAAGAATATCTCCTCTACCCAATAGTGACGCAACCCGGCCTTGAATTTAGTCATGGCGGACATAGCCACGGGAGCAGGTCAGGACATACGCACGCGACAGACTGTAACGCGTAGCAGTTGGTGGGTTATTTGGTGCGCCAGCGCTTGGCTAAAGCCTCGGCGGCTCCGATCAGTGCGCCCGTAATTGCGGCGGAAATCACTTTGCTGAGCATGATGGTTCTCCTTTTGAAATGGTTCATAGTTATGCCAGCGCGCACGTCGGCTCGCTGGCCGGCGTCATGTCGAACAGGAAGCCCGCTTCCCACGCGCGCGGCAACACATGCATTTCGATCACTTTGGGCTTGGGCAGCTTCGGCTTGCGAACCGGCTTGGGTTCAACTTTCCACGCGGCCCGAGCGTCAACCTTCTGGCCCGCTTCGAGACGGTTCGCGAGCGCCGCGATGATGTCGTCGTCTTTACCGCCGTTCATCATGGCCCTGAGCGCGTTGGTATCGAACGTGCCTTCAAGCGCATGGCTTGCGGCTTCTTTCTCTCCCATCAACGCAAGCGCCTGCTCTTGGATCGTCCCGCTGTAATAGAGAAAGAAGACTTTGCAGGGCTGGGTCTGCGTCGGGCGACGTGCTCTGGCGCTGGCCTGACGGAGCACGTGCGTGCTGTAGCCGGTTTGATACCAGATCAACGATGGGAACTGCACGAGGTCGAGGCCGGTCATGACGCGCTTCGGATGGCAGATCAGCACGTCCATTTCGGCCATGTGCTTTTCGATCCAGTCTTCCCGCGCTTCTGGCTTCACCGTGTCCGGCATCACCAGCGCTCGAATACCGGCGTCGGCCAGGAGTTTCAGCAGCTTCGGACGAACATCGTGGACGCCCGTGAACTGCGGATAAACCGCACAGCGGCGACCTTCCCCCAATTCCCCCTGAACCACTTCGAGCAGCTTCGTGTCTTTGGCGTCGGCGTGATCGTCGCCCAGATCGGCGGGCCACGCGACAGTCTCGGTGCCGCAGCGCTTCCCGTTCTCGTCGTATGCCGGCGCGGTGATCGGCGACCAGCCCCACGGCTTGTCCAAATACGCGTCGAGCGCCTGCACACGCGTCGCCGCCAGACCCGGCGGGCCTTTCCCGTTCACGCGACGCTTCACTGCATCCCGCAATTCGTCGTCGAGCTTGCCGTAGGCGTCCTTCAGTTCCCGGCTCATTGAGCACGGAATCAAGACACGTTCCAACGTCGGCAGCGCCGGGTCGAGTTCATCCAGCGACATGAACACGGCGCGGTCGAGCAGGAAATGGTTGAACAGATCGGGGCTGATGCCGGGGCGCGGACGTTCGTTGGTCTTGTACGATTTCCGCCGCCCGCACGCGCCGCGCTGCACTCGCCCCGAAAAATCATCCGCGTCCCCCCGACAGCTTCGCACGACCTGGTGCTCCATTACGCCGTACCGGGTCACGAAGCCGCGCTGATTGCGGGCGATGGCCGAGATGCGCGCCCCGCCCAGATTCTGGATATTGAATCCCCGCTGATTCAACAGTTCCGCGCTCATGCGCCAGAGCGGTGCGTGCAGGTCGAGCGCTTGACCCCCGATCAGCGTTCCCGTCAGGGCCAGCGTGTACCGGCAAGCTGAAGCCAGAGTGCCGAACGTATTTCCTTGGATCGTCTCAGCCCCGGCAAGTTCATGAACCTCGTCGGCGATGAGAAGATCGAACACGCCCTTCATCTTCCTCTGGATGTACCGGTCGATGTGCGGGTTCTTGCGGAAGCCGCGGGCGTTTGTGAGCAGTTTGTCCCCGCAGTGCTTGCAGGTGGCGGGTTCGTTGCGGGCGATGTATTCGTCGTAGATCACCGGCTCCGAACTTTCTTCATCGCCGTCCTGCACGATCTTGCCACAGCGCGGGCAGTAGGCGACATCGACGATGCGCGTGACCTCAATTTCGGCCGCGCTATCTGGTAATGATTTCCAGATAGTCGGTTTGTCGCCGGGCAAGATTTCGTCTTTTGAATTGAGCCGGACGTGCAGCTTCATCCTGCGCTTGGCCGCGCAGGGCTGATCCACGTCGAAGCCCAGCTTGGCGGTGTCTTTTCCGATCACGGCGACCATCGATGCGCTCGTGCTTCGGGCGGATTCTTCAAATTTCAGTAGGTCAGTGAAATTGCGGATAATCCGGCAGATGACGCCCGGAATTGCCCAATCGACCTCGCGCCGCCATTTGCGGACGATGTGGCCCGGGCACATGACGAGCAAACGAAACGGGCGACGGTGCAGCAGCGACCAGGCGGCGGCGAGCGACATCGGCGACTTTCCGCAGCCCATTTCACACACCATCCAAACGCGCCCCTTCGCCTTCAGCCCGGCCAACGTCCCAGCTATTTTTTCCTGTTGGCTGGGATAAAACATGAATGGCTTGCCCGTCGCCTTCGACCGGCACTTTTCAATCGCGGATAAATCCGGCAGCAGGCCGCCGGGACTGTGGCGCGGATGTAGAACAGACTCCGCGCCCGCAGCAATCGCACCGCCGTAACGGTGGATCAAATCATTTAGATCGCGAGCCAACGGCATTATTGCCCCCTTTTTTATGGCAATGCGCCACCAAGCCCTGGAACTGTTTCCGGGACATGGTGGCATTTGAGTGATTGGTGAATTGTTTAAGCGGCGGAGCGGCGGGGAATACCAGCGCGGTGGACGTGCTCGGCGATGATCGAATCAAAGATTTCCTGCGCCGTGGCAGCAAGCACGAATGCCCGCAAACCATCCGGCACGCCGAACGCCTCACACTCCAGCAGCATCCCAGAGCCGTGAATTTCCTTCATCAACGATTCGCCCCATGCGTCCAGCGTCGGGCACGACATCTTCTCACGCAGCTTCCGCCACAGCGTCTCGTGGTCTGGTGCCAGCATCAGTTCCCCGCTGCGGTCGAGCATGGCAACGTGATGAACATGGCGGAACCATCCCGGCACGGCCAGCCTGACGTTTGCCAAGCGCGGCGATTCGGGCGGCTGGATTTCAACATAATCATCGTCCCCCACGCGCGAGAACCGAAATTCGACCGCACCACGCGGATCGCTGACGCTGCCCATCAATGCGTGCGCGCCGGCATCGCTGGTCGAAACCGCTTCCAAATACAGAACCCTGTTCTGCGGATTGACGATCAATGCCACGATTTGTGCGCCGACATTGGCCACGATGTCGTGTTTGGCGTTGCGGACGATGACTTCCAGATGCGGCAGATCGGCGGAATCAATATCGGCAAGGCCGAGTTTCGGAACAGCTTCAGGATCAACAGTAGTTCTCATTCTTCACTGATCTCCGTTTCCAATTCTTCTGCGGCCGGTTCAGCCGACGTGTAATTCTCAATGCTGCCGTCACTGCGAAGGCAGCGGACATTCATTTCATAGCGCGTGCGATAAGTGTCAATTTCTGCGACCTTGCCGCCGTCCGCATCGACCTGATCCTTCGTCGAGATACGGCGGATCGCCGACGTGAGCGTCCCCTTTATAAGGAAGCGGTTGCCGCCGGATTCAATCACCCCGTCGCACAGCCCGCCCGCCAGAGCCAACGCCAAGTGTCCGTGCTTCAATGGCAGCAGCGGTCGGCCAATCGGCGGCGCGGGCGCAGCGGCTTCACGGAGCAGGCCGCTACGCAACGGAGAGCGGCTCACGGAGTCCAAAATCATGTCGTTACCCAGGCGCGTGCGGCGGAGCGTGACGGTCTTCTGCACCGGAGTAAGCGTCGCGACCGGCTTCATGTCGTCGCGGAGCACCGGCCGCTTCGACGGTTCACTGGCCCAGCGCGGAAATGTCAGGATCGTTTTGTTGAGCGCTCTTTCCCGGCGACGCGCGAGAAGCACGCATTGCTTGAAATCCTGATATTCGGGAGCGGGGTAGCGCCAGAGGCCGACCAGTTCGTAGTCGCGCTCGACGGCGACGGCCAGCCCCACTTCAGCATCGGCCAACACGTAATCCGGCACGATCATCACCAGCAATCCGCTTCCACGCGCGGGCCATTCCTTGACGCGGTTGAACAACGCTGCCTCGGTTCGCCCCGTACCCCGGATTCGGTCATAGGGCGGATTGAACCACAATAACGATACGGGCTGATCGACGGTGGCGTCTTCGATAGCGGACCACAAAGCGGTGCCGCCGCCTTTGCCGCTGGCGAGCAGTGTCGCCGCCTGCTGGCAACGGTTTTTATCGGACTCGATGCCCAGCAATGTGACGTTCAGATCGGGCTGCTGGGAGCACCAGATTTCGCGTAGATCGTGAATGGCTTGGCCAGTGCCGCAGCCGGCGTCGAGAACTGCGACGCTGCCGATTTGCTCCGTCGGTAGATTGAACAACTTGACGACGGCGGCGACGATTCGGGACTGAGTGGGGAAGAAACCCATTTTAGTGCGAGCGATTTCGCGCATGTGTATTCCTTTCGCTTGAGTTATGAGATTCACCATCTTGGCTGGTATGTCATATCTTGGCGTCAAAGCGTGTTACGTCTGCAACTGAAGGCCAGCAATCACGTGGGCCAAGGAATGCGCTGGGTACGATAGACGTTACGT
Source organism: Planctomycetota bacterium (assembly GCA_037129555.1). Classification (GTDB taxonomy): domain Bacteria; phylum Planctomycetota; class SZUA-567; order H5-PLA8; family H5-PLA8; genus JANXLS01. Next base: position 2,801 of record JBAXUS010000065.1, on the reverse strand, counting down.
GCGTGCGTAGCGTCAATTGTCGCTACGCTCCGTCCAGTAGGTAGGTAGGCGCGAAATGGTACGCTCTTTTTTTCGTTTCAATGAATCCGATCGAGCATTCAGGTCCGTATTGAAACATTCCTGAAAGTCGCGGTTGCAGGCAGGGTGCCTTCTTCAATTCGTCCGGCGAGTTCTTCGGAACGCGGCATCCACAAATTAGCGTGCAGGCGCATAGGAAGATGCGGCAGTGGAGTTGGATCCCAGCCGACGCGTTCGTGGACGATCTTGCCGTCCACTGACCACGCGATTCGGCCGGGGCGCCAGTCGATTGCGTAAAGGTGGAAGTCCAGTGTAGCATCGAAGCCGAGGTCAATGCGGCAGGGCGAGCCCCGATAACCAAACCCCATTGCTGCCCCGTCATCACCGGGATTGAAGTAAACGTTGACGAGCATACTTTGCGAGTCGCCACCGGGCAGTTCAACATCAATTTCCTGCCGAGGTGAGTCGCGATGTAGGAAGAAACCGGTGACGAGGCCAGAGCCGCGAGCGGCCCTAATCTCGGCCTCGAAGCGCCCGTGTTGAAAGGAGTCTAACGACGCAAAGGCGCCGGAGCGGAACGGCCGGTTCCCGGCGGCATTCTTACTAATGACGAGTTGCGCGCCGTACTCATCATGGACAAGACCTTCCCGCGCAAACGATGCCAGATTGCCCGGAAAGGTCTCGACGAGCTCGGTGAAATAGGGCGTCGCGGTCGTCATCGCAGCATTCATCAAACACTTTCCTGGGAGCGGCATGGGCTGACCAGTGGGGGGCCTTGGTTCCCAACCACTTCCTGAAGGCAGGACCCAAGGCGAATCGTCCAGCCGATAAGCCTTACGTTGGCGAGAATTAGTCACGCATTCCAGGCTCGGGCGATCATCCCGGAAAATTCTCCAATTCCGGGGCGCTCCAACAGGGAAAGCCTGAACGGGTAAGGCGAGGCCGAAAAGGACGCAAAGCGGCTTCCACGATTCAACGTCAGATTGGCCATGCGATAGGATTGCGGTGCGGGAGCACGGCAGGCGCTCGGGTTGAAGCTCTTGCCGGAGAGCAGCGTTCGGTGCCAAGATGAACTTGGTGTTTGTTCCTGCGATTGCGGCGGATAGTGCGTCCCGAGTGAGTGGAGCGTCGACGAGGGCATCAAACACTTCAAAGAGTTTTTGAAGATCTCGCGGTTGGATCGCCTTTTCGTTGCCATCGAATACACGGACGCGTAGCCCAAAGCATCGATAATGCCATTGCAAGGTCTTCATGTTCGCCAACGGCGGTCCAAGCCAAGACCAGGCCAGCATGTGATTTGTCGGGCGACATCAAACCCGAGCTCGCATCGACAATTCCTGCCCGCGCCAAGAACGGAAGGATAGAATAGGAATTGCCTGAGATGCTGTCTTGCCTCTGTAGAATCGCAGGCGATGAGAGTGCAAGTGCATCTAGCTCCTCAAAGCGATAGTTAATCCACATATCAACGGGACCGACTACGGGCATCGCACGCAGAAGAGTTGCCGCACCTTCGCGGGATAGCACGTAACCGGACAGAAACCAAAGTCCTCGCTTGGGCCGAAATAGTGCATCGCAGACATCAACACGTTCCGCCGTTCCACCAGCGTCTTCATAGGAGAGATAGAGCAAACGCGGTCCACCCGCAGCGCGGCATCGCTGGAGCGCAGCACCCCAACCACGGTCAATTGCTGCTGAGGCACCGCGTTTGAACCAGACATCGTCTTCAAGCACCAACACATAATCGTGGGAACCTGCCGCGACAGCCTTCCAGGCCTCTACGTGTGACCTGGCGATTGCCACTTCTTGCGGCGTCATTCTGATGGGCTCTTCGACATCGAAGCACTCCTTTAGCCTCGCGTCGGGCTGAACGTAGAGTTGGTTACCAACCCGGTAGGTCGAATCAACGTCAGCCGTCGCCGCGATGGCGCGGCCATCTCGGGCATCTACGGCTGGCAGCCGAGACGCAATAGATGTGAGCGGAGTACCGTCGGAAGTCTGGAACCGGCTGAGTTCACGTAAAGTGCGCTGCAACCGGCGCGGTTGCCGATCAAGGTTTACAATCAGGATTTTTCCAATCTTTTCCTTGCCCGTGCCAAACGCCGAGATCCGGCCACCGGGAATAGCGCCTGTCATTGCGCGCAACGCGCGAAAAATTAGTTTTCGGAGCCCACCTGAAGCTTCTTGTAAATTCATCGAGATTGCTTGCCTCGCATTATGCCTTAGCTACCGAACACGTTACGCCAGTTGCGGGCATCAGCCCGATAGGACAGATTCCAACGTGTTTCCGCGATAGAGTCCCAGTTGCGCAATAACTCAAAGTCGTAGGGAAGACCAGCCAATTCGAGGTATCGTGCGTGGGATGCTAACGCAACGGTAAAGTTGCCAGGGCCGGTCGTGGACTGGATTTCGGGAAAACGGTTCTCATCGAGCAGCATATCGGTCGCGCGGACAAGCGCACGTTCCAAGACTGGATGATTAGGGGGCGCAGCGATCGGGTCATTGTTGACGTAGAAAATGCGACCGTCAATCGGCAGATCTGCTTGCCAGATTTCGGCCGCCGGCGCCATCCCCCCGGCCGGGATGTCGTAGCACAAGGGCTGAACCTTTAGTCTGCCATCCAAGAATATCTGTCGCCAGTTTTCTCCCAGAAGTACATCATCCGCATCTACGTACAAGCCACCTTCCGCAAGTAAGAAGCACATGCGTAGATAATCGCAGCGCATCGCTGGGTGGTGGCAGCGCGAAAACGCTTGACGCTCCCGTTTACTATATGTATCCACGAT
>JBAXUS010000064.1:0-31391 GCA_037129555.1 Planctomycetota bacterium | reverse complement strand
TCTGCTCCCAGCCAGCCGAATCTGGCACCGATTGCGCCCTCGGGTTGGTCGGCTCCGATTGTGGTTTCGAACGTGATGAACACCACGACGGACAGCGCGACGTTGCTGACGACGGACACGTTGTACGTCGATTTTGCGTTCACGAATTTAAGTCAGACGGCTGTGACGAACGTAGCTTTTACGACGACATTGAGTGTTGACGGAACGGTGGTCAAGACGGTCACGCAACCGGCTGTGCTGGGATTCTCGAATGTCCCGACTGTCGATTTCAACATCGGTAGTCTGAGCGCCGGGGGACATACGTTGACGATGACGATTGATACCGGGAACACGGTTGCGGAAAGTAACGAAGCGGACAACGTGTTTACGAAGACCATTACCGTGACGACTCCGGTGGTGGGACAGTCGAATTTGGCACCGATTTCTCCGGTGGGTTGGTCGGCTCCGATTGTGGTTTCGAAAGTGCAGGGAACGAACACGGATGATACCGGGCTGTTGAACACGGACTCGCTATACGTCGATTTTGCGTACGCGAATTTAAGCGCATCGTTCGCGGCGAATGCGGCGTTTACTGTGCAGGTGTTGGTCGATGGCACGGTGGTGAAAACAGTGACTCAAGCCGCAGGACTTTTGAACGCGACGGTGCCGACGTTGGACGTGGCAATCGGAACGCTGGGAACCGGAACGCACACGATTCTGCTACTCGTCGATTCCGGCAACACGGTCGCGGAGAGCAATGAAAACGATAATTCCTTCACAAAGACGATCACGGTTTCGGCACCGAATGTGGGCCAGCCGAATCTATCACAGTTCACGCCAGTCGGTTGGTCGGATGCGATTGTTGTATCGACCTCTACGGGTACAGCAACCGACGCTGCGACGCTCTTAACGACCGATACGTTGTACGTCGATTTCTCCTATGCAAATTTCAGTCAGACGGTCTCGACCGCAGCTGCATTCGACTCGCAGTTGCTGGTCGATGGCGTGGTCGTGAAGACGGTGACTCAAGCGGCGGGGCTGGGCTTCTTTTACATCCCAACACTCGACGTCAACATCGGCTCGTTGAGCGCCGGGACGCACACGTTGACGCTGAAAATTGATTCGGGCAATACGATTGCTGAAAGCAATGAAGCCGACAACATCTATACGAAGACGATCACAGTGACCGCCGTCAACATCGGCCAGCCGAATTTGACGTACAACTCCAGCGTGCCAGTGATCGCGCCGTCGGCTGTCATTGTAGGAAGCACCGTCACGATTGGCAGCAGTGTGATCAACAACGGCAGCGCGGCCGCAACGACATTCTCGGTCCGCTATCGCCTCTCGACCGACACCGTTTACTCGTCGCTGGATGATATTTATCTTGGCGATGCGGTGATCAGTTCTCTCGCTGCGGGCGCATCAACGACGGCATCGATTGCAGTCACGATTCCCAGCCTCGCGGACGGGTCGTATTATCTGGTCTGGTCGATCGATCCCTTTGGCGAAGTCGCCGAGAGCAACGAGGCCGACAATTACTTTAACCGCCCAATTCCGATCACGGTCGGAACCGTCGTCACGAACTCGCCGCCAGTGATCAATTCAGGCCCGTCGTTCTCTCCGAATGCACCCGTTGCCAATTCGGCGGTGACATTCAGCGTAGCCGCAAGCGACGTGAATGGCGACGCTCTGACCTACACGTGGAACTTCGGCGATGGCGGATCAGGCAGCGGCACCGGACCGCTTCACACGTATACGTCGGCGGGAACATACACGGCCAGCGTGACCGTGTCAGACGGCAAAGGCGGCACCGCGACGGGCAGTGTGAGTGTGACTGTTTCAGCGGGTACAAGCGTTAAAAATGCCGTCGTGTACCGCAAGTTGTTGGGGTTGAATTTTGCGCGAAGCTTCAGCGATTCGTTCCAAATCATGCTGGGCAACAGCGACTTCTATTCGCTCATCAAAGATGGAACGCCGATCAATGTCTTCGTTGGAAATCAGCTCCTCGATTCCGGTTCGTTCTACCGAGGCCGTGCGTTTGGCAACGGGACGTTCACATTCAGTTCGCGAAGCGGCACAATCAACTATTCTGTCAGCGGCGAATCATTGCAGAGCGTCTTCGCTCAATACGGTGCGACCAACGCGACGAACTTTGGAACGACGTTGAACATCCCGGTTACATTCCAAATCAATGGCGTGTCATACGGTGGAACGTATTCATTCTATTACGTCGCCAAGGCCGGACGTTCAGGCCGAGCGTACTAATCGAAACGCCTCAAATAAAAACGCACCGCCGAAGTGTGGCGGTGCGTTTTCATGTTCGAATTTCTGTGGTACGAACCTACATCACTTTAACTTTCGGCTTCAAGCCATATTTCTCGATGCGGCTGCGCAGCGTATTGCGCGTGATGCCGAGCAGTTTCGCGGTCTGAAGTTGATTGCCGTTGAGCTTCTCGAGCGCACGACCGATCAGCAGTCGCTCCATATCTTCGATCAAACTTGCCTTGCCACTGCTAAGCAGACGGTCGATGATTTTGTCCATATCCGCGTCAGGAGAACCGCTCGCAGGCAGCGGCGCAATCACCGGCAGAGATATCGGCGCAATGGCCACCGGAGCCGCAATCGCGGGCGTGGCATCGGGCGGAATGTAAGCTTGCGTGGTAGGGCCGAAATCCAAATGGTCGGTGCTGATGATGCTGCCGTTGCAGAGCACCATCGCACGTCGGACGACGTTCTCTAATTGGCGGATGTTGCCCGGCCAGTCATGCGCACAGATCGCGTCCATCGCTTTTTGCGAAATGCTCTGAGCCTGGCTGGACAACGCCTCGCGATGACGGTGGACGAAGTAGTGGACGATCTCGGGAATGTCATCGCGCCGTTCGCGCAATGGCGGAAGCGTGATTTCCATGACGCGCAAACGGTAGTACAAATCTTCTCGGAACCCGCCGTCGCGGATCAGCTTTTCAAGGTTCTGATGCGTCGCGGCAAGAATGCGGACATTGACGCGAATCGTCTCCAAACCGCCGACACGTTCGAACGTGTTGTTCTGAAGCACGCGCAAAATCTTCGCCTGTGTCGCGATACTCATGTCGCCGACTTCGTCGAGGAAAAGCGTACCGTTGTCGGCCTGTTCAAATTTACCGAGTTTGCGGCTTTCAGCTCCGGTGAACGCTCCTCGTTCGTGGCCGAAGAGTTCGCCTTCAAGCAGATTCTCCGGGATCGCGGCGCAGTTGACCGCGAGGAATGGTTTGTTGTTGCGTGTCGAATGCTGCCACAGCGCACGGGCCACGAGTTCTTTTCCCGTGCCGGATTCGCCACGAATCAGCACCGGCACTTCGCGTGGAGCGACCTGGCCGATTTTTTTACAGACTTCGTGCATCGCGGCGGACTGGCCAATGATGCGGTCAGCGCCAGAGTGCTTGGACGGCTTTTTCCCGGACCCATTTTCGGCGATGCCACTGTCCACGCGTCGATTCAAGCGCGCGGACAGGAGTGCTTTCGAGACGACCGTGTTCAGCATTTCTGTTTCGAACGGCTTCATGATGTAGTCGTACGCGCCGCGCTTCATCGCTTCGATGGCGGTTTCAGTTGAGCCGTGGGCGGTCATGATTACGACCATTTGGCGCGGGCGTTCGGTGCGGATTTGCTTGAGGATTTCCAAGCCGTCCGATCCGGGAATTTTGACGTCGAGCATGACCAAATCCGGATCTTCGCCACGCAACGCTTCGAACCCGGCGTCCGGCGTCTGCACAGCGGTCACGCGGCGCTCGTCGCTGGATAACTGCCGCGCCAGCGAGTAGCACACACCTTCGTCGTCATCGATGATCAAAATCTTCTGCATAACCACTCCTCAAAAAGTTTCTAGTTTCTAGTTGGACGGCGTTCAAATCTTCGGGCACATCCAGAAACCAGAAACGTAAGCTCCGAAACTAACACGACGGCAACGAGACCCGGAACAGCGCCCCGCGACCAATGTCCTTGCGCGGCGACTCCACGTCCAACCTGCCGCAGTGTGATTCAACAATTCGCTTTACAATCGAAAGTCCCAACCCGACGCCAGATTTCTTCGTCGTGACAAACGGCTGGAACAATTTCTGGTGCACTTTCTCGGCCAACCCCGGACCATCGTCTGCGATTTCTAAAATGGCGTTGCGACCGTCCGGGGCATTGCTCAGAATCTTCGTTCGGACGCACACGCGCCCACGTTTGTCCACGGCCTGGATCGCGTTCAGAACCAAGTTGTAAACGACTTGCGACAACTGCGTACCGTCGCCTTTTACGGACAATTCACCGTCGCACAAATCGATGATCATGCGCGTGCCTTCGCTGGCCGACGAGGCCAACAGCAACATCGATTCGTCCACCGTCGCATTGAAATCTACAACCTTCATTTCCGTCGGGGCGACTTGTGCTCGGGCGGTATTCAAGAATCCTTCGACGATCGATTCGAGTCGCGCGATCTGCTTGACTATCATGTCCGCGTCCTGCGAGGCGTTCAGCGAGAACTTTTCGGTCTTATGAATCGACCCGAACAACATCTTGATGCTCGTCAGCGGATTGCGAATTTCATGCGCAAGTCCGGCCGCGAGTTCGCCGAGCATCGAATGCTTTTCCGATCGCCGCAGCGTTTCTTCGGCTTGTAGCATGTGCCGATGGACGCGCGCGTTTTCGATGGCGAGTGCGCTGGACAGCGCCAGGCTTTCGAGCAGGCTGCGGTCGTGGTTGTCGAAACGTTTGCCTTCCGCGCCGAAGACGCACAACACCCCGACCGGGCGTTCTTTCGAAATCAGCGGCACTGCAAGGAGCGACCGCACACCCGCATCCAGCGACAGCAGCGAGCCCTCGTTTGCGGTGTGCGCGTCTTCAATCACCATCGCGGTCGTCGATTCAATCACGCGTCCCAGCAACGAACCGGCGGCAGGAACGGGCGGCTGCTGGCGGTACGCGTCGGAGCCGCCGTGGCATGCGGCCATGTCGAAATCAGTCTCAGCATCGTTCAACAAAAAGACGGAGACGATCCGGGCGTTACAGACTTTCGCGGTCAGTTCGACGGCTTTGGCTAGAACCTCGCGCAAGTCAAGCGAGCTGTTCAATGCACGCGTCACGTCTCCGAGCAATTGCAATTCATCTGCGCGGCGGCGCGCTTCTTCGTAGAGCTGCGTCGATTGGATTACACGCGCGGATTGCGCGGCGAGAGACGTGAGCAGCGCTTCATCTTCTTCTGTGAAATGATTAACTTTCGACGAATCACATGAAATCACGCCGATCACGCGGCCGCCGATTTTCATCGGCACGGCCAATTCGCTTTTGAGGTCCTGTTGAACGCTGACGTAACGCGGGTCTTTCGCAACGTTCCCCAAACGCAGCGCGACGCCGGTTTCTGCAACCCAGCCTGTCACACCTTGGCCCACTTTCAGGCGCGTGTTAAAAATCCGTTTGCCTTTGAATCCTTCTGCGACTTCGACGCTCAGGTTGTCTTCGTCGTCGAGCAGCATCAGACTGGCTGATGTCGCGCGCGTCACGCTGAACGCGGCGTTCAAAATCAATTTGAGCACTTCCGTCGGCGATTTGTCGGCACCCAGCGCTTCTGAAATGGGAGTCAATGACATCATGTCCACATGATGGGGGCTCGACACGGCATCCAAGCGTTGGCTTTCTGTTTTTTTTGAATCTTTCGGAGCGTGGCGTATTGCCGTTTTTGCCATGCTGGGATCCTTTGGTGTGCCCGACTGCGCCATGATTCGCTTTCTGCTTTCTTTGTAGCAATTTAGGTAATTAACAAATGAATGGCCATACTTTAAAATATCTCAACACGATTTAGCCCTATGACTGAATCAAGGACGCGTCTCGATAATCCAATTATAAGTCAAAATGGTTAAAAATCAACATTAATACAAGTGGCTTGTATTGATCAATTCGTAGGCATTAATAACGGAACGGCCTTGAGATTAAACGATTTGTATCGATAAAGGGCAGGAAACGATTCTATATTTAAAACGAAGGCGTCATGGCATAGAAGCCATCATTGATTCGAGAGAAGCATCGTTCAGTCGTTGGATTTTTAGGAGTTACACTTTTGATTTTTGCGTGTTCTGGAAAAGATGGCGGTTGGCGTAGAAATAATCAATGCCGGACCAGACTGTCACCACTGTGACGACCCACATCAATGTATGAGCCAGTGACGTAACTTCCGCCCCTTTAGTTGCCGGTTCCATCGCGACGAGATTCTCGCCGTATAGAACCGCCATGCCCAGCACGAGAAAAATGGCGGTGCCTTGTGCGATGGCTTTGATCTTTCCGCTGCTGCGCGCGTGGACGAATTCCCGGCGCTCAATTCCGAATGCCCGGATGACCGTGACCAGCATGTCGCGGTAGAACAAGACCATGACCATCCAGATCGGGATCCACTTGCCGTGCGCCTGGCTGGCGAACGCAAAGAAGACGCTCAAGCGGAACGTCGAATCGGCGTAAGGGTCAAGAATCTTGCCGAAGTCCGAGACTTGATTGAGGTGCCGGGCGAGGATGCCATCGAGAATATCGGAGATTTCGCTGGCACTCATCACAATGAGACACGCGATCAAACCCGCTCGGCCGCTCAGCCATTCAGGTAAAAAACCGTCTTTTCCGGAACCGATGAACAGCGCTAAAAACACTGGAGCTGATGCGAGTCGGAAGAGAGTCAATATGTTTGGGACAGTCATGGGGATAGATAATAAAGGAGTGGGCCACGGACGAAAGTGGAATTTTGGTGCAAAGCAATCAAGAGCTGCGCACGTTAGTAAGCGGCAAAATCACAGGCGATCAATTTAATCCAAGCCGCTTACTGGCGTGCGCGGCTCTTGTCTGCTAGCCCGCATCAAGTGTCTTGTCGCCCGTTTGTCGGTCTCGGCGGTACTGACTCGGCGTCACGCCCAATTCTCGGACAAACACGTCGTACATTCCCGCCGCTTCGCCAAAGCCGACCGCATTTGCGATCTCGGCCAGGGAGCGTTTGCCTTGGGCGAGTTCGCGTTTGGCTCGCTCGATTCGAACTCGGCGAATCTCCGTTGCAATCGGTCGATTCAGAAATTTATTAAAGCGGCGTTGAAGCGTCCGCGTCTCGGCGCTCACGGCGCTCGCCACATCGTCTTGCCCGATGACCTTGTGGCAATTTTCTGCGATAAATTTCAACGCGGCCGCAACCAACGGATCTTCGACGGCGAAGAAGTCAGTCGATTCGCGAACCACGAGGCCTTTGGGCGGAAGCAGCATCGGCTCAGCCGGCGCTGCTACACCATCCATCAAACTATCCAGCAACTTCGCCGCTTCATACCCAATCCGCTCGTAGCCAATCTCGACACTGCTGAGCGTCGGTCGAAGGCTCTCGCAATAGGTCTGCTCGTTTTTGCCAGCGATAATCGCGACATCTTCCGGCACCCGCCAGCCACGGTTGGTGCACATCTGAGCCAACAGGCGGCCATCGCGTTCCGAGCCGACAAACACGCCAATCGGCAGACGCCATCCATTCATGCAATTGGTAATCGCTTGATCGAGTTTCCGCCAATTCGTCGATGGATAGGCTGACAGGGGCACCGTTCCAGAAGCGCACGAATAGCCTGCTTCGCCAAGCCGTTTGGTAAAGGCCTGCAACTCAGCCGCATGCGTTTCATCGTTGTCGCACGTGACGGCTGCGAAACGGATAAATCCCCGTGATAATAAATGCTCCGCTCGCAAGCATCCTGCGGCGGCATAATCCGGAAACACCCCCGGCACCGATCTCCATGCTGGAGAACTGCGCCAGACGTTCACAAGCGGTATTTTCAAACGTGCTGCACGCACTGCCAGTTTCTTAGACGCTCGGGCAATGATACCGTCGTAGGGCACCGACAAGGGGCTGTTCACGGATAGTTTCTCATCGACGAATTCGTCCATGATCGAGTGCCAACCGTGCTCCTGCCCATACTGTTGTGTCCCGGCGAAGGTGCTGACGTGCCGTTTGAATGGCCAGTCCAGATCCAGCATGATGGCGACACGTCGAGGTTTCTGCATGAAAATCCCTGTCTTATTTTTCGCGTTTTTTGTCCCAAAATAAGGCGCGTTGTCGTGTATATCACAATTGAGTTCTACGTGCAAAGAATTAAAGTGTAGAATAATAGGGGAGCAACTTGGGCGCTGGGCCTTGGCCACGCTACTTAAATAAGGCAACATGATACGACGCAACGCACTTATTTTGACTCTGATCGCCGCCATGGCTCATGCATCTGACGACGGTGGTTCCACGGCATCTTTCACCGTGCCCCAACCGGTTCACGAGGTCATGGCCACCTATTGTATGAGTTGCCACAACGAAAAGAAAAGCAAAGGTCAGGTGCGTCTCGATACCTTCTCGAAACTGGACTTGAAAGTGCGGCTCGACTTACTGAACAAGCTGCAGGAACAGTTGTACTTCAAAGCGATGCCGCCCGAAGAAGTTGATCAGCCCAAGGCTGCTGAGCATAAAGTGCTCTCTGAGTGGGTGCGAAGCGAGCTGATCAAATCGAACGCGCCGTTGATCGAAGACAAACTGCGGTATCCCGATTTCGGAAATAATGTCAATCATGACAAACTTTTCAGCGGCGAGATCAAAGACAAGCCATTCACCCCGGCCCGGCGCTGGCTGGTGAGTCCGCAACTATTCCAAGCGCGAGTACTTGACGTCTTTAAACTCGATCCCAAAGAGCGCGATGGCATGAAAGCGCAGGGACTCTACGGCGTGACCAATCCGTTCGTATTGCCGGACAACTCTGGTGTTCGCGACTACTCGATTAATGCGCTCGATGGGGGACATCTTCTGGTGATGCTCACCAATGCAGATTGGATCGCCGGCAAACAGATTCGAGCCGCTCGCGTCAAGAAAGGGGATTTTAAAGCCAACGAATTTGAGAACCCTCAGGATAAATGGGCCCCGAAGCTAACTCCACCGGCTTTCGAGACGATCATTCTGTCTAAATCAAAACCTGCGGACAGCGATATGGTTGCGGCCATTCAGACTCAGTTTGAGTGTGTATTGCAACGTAAAGCAAATGACGCGGAGCAAGAGAAGTATTTGGCATTGACGCGCTCGGCAATTGAACTGGGCGGCAATACTGAAGGCATGCGACAGATGTTGATTTCAGTTCTATTGGAGTCCGAGTTCTTGTATCGTCTTGAATTCGGCGCTGGAGCTGTGGACGAGTCCGGTCGGAAAATGCTCTCGCCGCGCGAAGCCAGTTACGCCATTGCGTATGCCATGGGTGACCGCAATCCGGACCCCGCATTGGTCAAGGCCGCTCAAGAAGGGCGATTGAATTCGAAAGATGATTACAAGCGGGAAGTGCAGCGGTTGCTGGCGGACAAGACTTACTACGCAGGTCCGATTGACAAGATGATCAATGATTCAACGCCCACGTCACATCCCCAGATCATTCGATTTTTTCGCGAATTCTTTGGCTACCACAATGCCGTCAAAGTCTTCAAAGACAAAATCAGAAGTGGTGGCTATTACGATAATCCGGGACGCGGCAGCGCAGGCACACCGGGTCGCCTCATTCGCGAAGCCGACATGATCGTGGATTGGTTTGTTCAAAAAGATAAACAGGTTTTTGAGAACCTGTTGACAACGGATCAATACTTTCTGTATCACAATGTTGATAATGAAAAAGGCTCGAAAATCATTGCTGATTGGAAAGAACTGTATGAAACATTGAAAGATACCAACTGGAAGAAAGACCCGGCAAAAGTCGCTGCGGATCATCTGGATTTGTTGAAGAAAAACCACGTTGATATTGTGCCCACCGGTCGAGGAGTCCACTCCAGTACATTGCCGCGCGTCATGGAACATTTATCCTACACGTTCGGTAAAGGCAACACCCCTTTTACGATATTCCCATGGGCCCACGGAAACCCGTACAGGTATTCTCAAAGCTACGGTATCCCAGCTACACCGGGAGTCAGCGGGCACTATGGCAATGAGAACGACACATTAGATTACCACGTTGTCCAGCCCTTCACGATGCCCAATCACATGGGGATTCTCACGCATCCCGCTTGGCTGATCGCGCATTCGTCGAACCTCCACACCGACCCGATCCGACGCGGACGCTGGATTCAGGAAAAGCTTCTGGCCGGTCGCGTTCCGGATGTGCCCATCACCGTAGATGCCAAAGTTCCGGAAGACCCGCACAAGACGTTGCGAGAGCGCGTCGAGTCTGTGACCGGTTCAGAGCAGACGATGTGTTGGAAGTGCCACCAACACATGAATCCGCTCGGTTATCCCTTCGAGAAATTCGACGACTTCGGACGCTTCCGTTCTGAAGAGCCTTTGGAGAATCCAGAGAACCTGATCGAGAAACCGAAGGGAAAGTACGATGCCGATACGTATAAAACAAAGCCGGTGAATACGGCTGGCGACCTGCATGGAACAGGTAACCCGAAACTCGATGGTCCCGTCAAGGATTCCTTCGATATGATCGAGCGACTTGCTAAATCGGATCGCGTCCGCCAGTCCATTATTCGACATGCGTTCCGCTTTTATATGGGACGTAATGAAATGCTTTCTGATTCTCAAACGCTGATCGCTGCCGATAAGGTGTATGTCGAAAGCGGTGGCAGTTTCAAAGCCGTGATTGTTTCTTTGTTGACTTCTGATTCTTTCATGTACCGTAAATAGGACCGCACAAAGGAAAGGTGCCATAGCCATGACGACGAGACGAGACTTCCTGAGAGCATCAACATTGGGCGCGGGTGCGGCCCTGTTGGCTCCCTCCATGTCGAGTGTGTTTGCTGAAGACAAAGTCACCGGCAAGCCGCCGATGCGCTTTATCTTCATGCATAAAGGCAACGGCCTGTTTCCCCATGTGATGGTGCCGCCGAATCTCAGTGCGCAGGACATGGAAAAAGAGAAGAAGAAAGAGCCGTTCGAAGTGAGTTTGGACAAACACGAGCTTCCGAAATGGATGAGTCAGCTCAACGCCCACAAGGAGAACATGACGATTCTCCAAGGGTTATCAGGCAAGATGTGTACCAACGGGCATCACTCCTGGCAGTCATGTCTCGGCGTCTACGCGGCCACTGAACGGCTGAGCTCCATCAAATGGGCGACGGTCGATTTTGAGTTGGCAAAACTGTTCCCCTCGCCGCTGGAACACATCGAACTGGCTTGTTTCCCCAGCGGTGGCGGCAACGCGCGCGGCAACATTAACGGCATCGAAAAAGGCTTCTCGGCGCGGGGCGCACAGCAGCCCAACTACGCTTTCGGGTCACCCAAAGTGGCCATCGATGAATTGTTCAAGTCTGTCTCCAATAACGAAAGCGGTCGTGTCCGCTACGAACTCGAACGCAAAGTATTGGAGTTCGCGGCCAGCAAACAAGCCGGCCTCAACAAGGACCTTGCCGGGATGGAATTGGCGAAAGTCAAGAACTACGCCGACGCGATGGAAGACATCCGTACACGCAACCGAAAATTGGACGCCATGGGCGGGATCATTGGCAAGAATGTTCCGAAGTTGGACAAGAAGTATTTTGATGAAAAGCTGACCACGATTGACCGTCAAATCGGCCACACTGAAATCCTCTTGTCTGCATTGATCTCCGGCATGACCAATGTCGTCACCTTCACCGTAGACGAACTCGGCACTCTTTACACGGGTGTTCCCGGACTTGAAACGGAAACCATCAACCTGCATGACGTCGGTCACGGCAAGTCGGTTGGAGCGGTCAAGGCCGAAGACGCTCGCGAAGTGATGTGTCATAGCCACATGTCGTTGATTGATACGATTGTCAAACGGTTGAAGAGCGTTCCGGAAGGCAACGGCAGCATGTTCGACAACACCATGCTCTGCTATTTCCCGGACAACGGCGAAACGCATCACAGCAGCGGCATCGAATGGCCGTTCCTGATTCTGTCCGGCAAGAACACCAAACTCAACATCGCCGGCCGCTACATTCGCTTGCCTTTCTGGGGCAAAGAAGGGCATCAGACATTAGGCAACTGGTACACCACAATTCTCAACTCCTACGGTAACCCGATCAAGCATTTCGGCGACTTGGATTTGGGTTTGAGCAAATACGTCGCGAATCAGACTGGGCCGATCAAGCGGTTCATGAGCTAGACGTCGCACCGTGGATTCTGTGATTTTAACGTTGCTTGCCACCACCTTCAGGTGGTGGTTTTCGAGAGGTATACAAACTTCAGTCGGCTTCAGCCGACTTCCGCGTACTCTATGAATGTATGTACCCTCGTTGTTGCGCTGCTGTTCGTGACCTTGCCGGTGCTCGCAGAACAAACGACAGGCGAGTCCGGCATAGACACGACGATCATGCCATTCTTGAAAGAGAATTGCGTTCGCTGTCACGGGCCTGAGAAGCCCAAGGGAAAGTTTACCGTCGCCGCTCTTGACGCAAACTTTGCGACAGGTAAGGACCTCCTACAATGGGAACGCGTCCTGAACGTGCTTGAAAAAGGCGAGATGCCGCCTGAAGACGAACCCCAACCAGACGCAACGAAACGCAAAGCTGTAGGCAAGTGGATCGAAAGTAATCTGCGTAAAAACGTGGCGAAGTCCGACCCAGAAGCTACGGTTGCGACGGCGCGACGACTGACCAACTTTGAATATGAAAACACGATGCGCGACCTGCTCGGCTTTAGACTGAAATTGGCCGAGAACCTGCCGGAAGATCCGACCAAGCCCTACGAATTCAATAACTCCGCCGAGTTCATGCGCATGGGTATGGAGCAGATGGATCGCTACCTCGAAAACGCGCGACGAGCCATGGCCTCGGCCATCGTGGACCCGAAGAAACCTGAAATCCACAAGACCGAAATAAAGTGGAAAACCGTCGCTTCTGACACGGGTTTGGCTTCCAATGAACTCGGTGTGTATGGAAATCGCCGCGGTACTCCGGCCACCGGCATGGGGCTGAAGAGTTGGCCGAAAACCGGCGAGTACCGCATCCGCGTCAAAGCTGCCGCAGTCCTGACACCAGGCATTACGGAAATCCCGTTGCGACTGGTGATGGGCTACAACTTGAATGAAAACAGCTCGATGTTGCAGTATGAGCCGGTCGGAACGGTGCAACTTCGTAACGGTGCGGATCACCTGCAGGTCTTCGAATTTCGCGGGCGCATCGAAAATCATCCTATTCAACAGGGGCACGTGACCAAAACCGGTCTTGGCCCTCCTAAAATGCATCTGACTCCCCAGAATCTTTTCGACGACGGCACTTTGAATGATGATCTGAACTTCCACAAAGCGCGGAACGCAACGCTGCCGCGAGTCGTGATTGACTCGCTTGAATTCGAAGCACCTGTCGCCGATGTTTGGCCGCCGGAGCATCACACCCGAATCCTGTTTGATTCGCCGCTGCGCACGACGGATACGAAAGCTTATGTCAAGGAGGTGCTCAAGCGCTTCATGACTCGCGCCTATCGCCGACCTGTTGCTGCCGATGAACTCGAGCGTTTCGAGAAAATTCACGCAACCATAGCATCCGAATTTCCCACGCTCGAAGAAGCCATGCGAGAAACGCTGGCGATGGTGCTGGTCTCGTCGCCATTTCTGTATCACACGGCAACGGTAGACGGTGTTGCGACTCGGCAATATGAACTGGCGTCGAAGCTCTCTTACTTCCTGTGGGCAACCATGCCCGATCAGGAACTGTTCGACCTGGCCGCGAAGGGAAAACTCGACGACGCGAAGGTCATCGATCAGCAAGTTCGGCGGATGTTGGACGACGCGCGATCACACGATTTCGTCAACAACTTCACCTCGCAGTGGCTGAGCATCGCCAAAATGAAAGCGGTGAAAATCAACACGAAATTGTTCCCTCGTTTTCTGTACTTGGTCCCGAGAGGCGAACGCGCCGGCACAGAAGAGCCTTACCGTCCCACCATCCGCGACTTCATGCACGACGAGTCCGTGGCGTTTGTCTCCGAGTTGATCCGACGCAACGCCAGTGTGCTCACTATCGTCGATTCGGATTTCGCATGTCTAAACCAACCGCTCGCTGAACACTACGGAGTCGAAGGCGTTCAAGGCCAGGAACTCCGCCCGGTCGCGCTGAAGCCGGAGCATCGGCTGGGCGGCCTGTTGACGCAGGGATCCGTGTTGATCGGCAACGGGACCGGATCAGCGCCGCACCCGATTTACCGAGCTGTGTGGCTGCGCGAAGCGATTCTGGGCGAAGACGTCAAACCGCCGCCAGCCGAGGTGCCAGCCTTAGCGGATTCCGCAGGCGATGCGGCAGAAAAAGCCGTCACAATCAAGGACCTTCTGCGCAAACACCGCAAGCAGGAAAGCTGCAACGAATGCCACGCGCGTCTCGACCCGTGGGGCATTCCCTTCGAGCAGTACAATGCCATTGGTAAATACCAGCCGATGGTTCCCAAAAATGGCGTGACGGTGAGGGGATTCAATGCGACCACCGATAAAGACATGAATGGCTACATGACTTATTTGAAAAGCATCAACACCGTTAAAATCGAAGCCGACGCGCGCGTCCCTCACGGTCCTGAGATTAATGGCATGGAAGAGTTAAAAGCCTACTTGCTGAAGTCCCGCAAAGACGACATTGTCGAGAACGTGGTTCGTCGTTTACTCAGTTACGGAATCGGGCGCAAGCTCTCCTACCGGGATCGATTCGCGGTTGGGGAACTGGTCGAGCGCGCCAAGAAGAACGACAACAAATTACAAGACATCATTGTGACGATCTGTCAGAGCGAAACATTCGTGAAAGGACACTAAGCATCATGAAACAAAAATCCTGGCATCTGAGTCGTCGCGAATTACTCAAGGGCAGCGGCATGGCGCTGGCGCTGCCGTTCCTCAGCGGCATGAGCTGGGGCAAGGACGCCGACAACGCGCAACCCAAGCGCATGGTCGTGACGTATTTTGCATACGGCGCGTACATGCCCAAGAGCGAGGGCGGCAAGCATCATGAGTGGAACTGGTGGCCGTGCCCGGATGCAGGACCGCTCAGCTTAAACAAATCGTCGGCACCCTTCGAGCCGCTGAAAGACTCGATCAGTTATTTGCGCGGGCTCGATCACGCCGGCGGATGGAGTCTCGGCGGGCACAGCAGCGGCGACATTTTCGCCACCGGTGCCGACATGGTCAACCGCGAAAAGACGAACAACATTTCCATCGACCAATTGGCTGCCAAGGTGAACGGGCACAAGACGCGCTATTCCTCGCTGGTGCTGGGCACTGAAGGCGGCACGGGGTCCTACGGCAGTTGCAAGACGCTGTCTCATTATGGTGTCGGTCGCGCCATCCCCGCCATGCACAAACCCCAGGAAATTTTCAATCGCCTCTTCAAGCCTTATGCTGGCAAGAGCGTTGAGCAAGTGCGCGCGGAACTCAAACGCGAGGCCAGCGTCCTCGATCAGATGCTGGATCAAAGCCGCAGCATGAAAAACCGTCTCGGCCACGAGGATCAGGGTAAGCTGGATGAATATCTGGAATCGATCCGCGCCCTCGAGCAGCGTATCGAGCGCACCAGTAAATGGACTCACGAGCCGTTGCCAAACATAGACACCAAGGGGCTGAATCTCGACGTCCACTATCAAAATCCGCTCGAATATACCCGCTGCTTATATGATCTACTTTATCTGGCATTGCAGACCGACTCGACTCGTTACGCGACGTTCATGCTGGAGAGCGAGCAGTCAACGTCCAATGAAGTTGGAAAATTCGCGACCTATGCTTTGAACTACAGCGGACAGACGCACGATATTGCTCACAAGCGCCCGACGGAATCGGGACTTTGGGACAAGTGGCGTTCCGAACAGCACGCCTATTTCCTGAAGCGATTGCGCGACACCAAAGAAGGCGACGGCAACATGCTGGATAACACGGTCGTGTTGTGGGGCTCCGCACATCCCCACGGCTCGCATGACACTAAAAACTATCCGATTCAAGTGGCGGGCGGCAACAAGCTCGGCTTCAAGCACGGCAAGCTGCATGCGTTCGAAGGCAACAAGAAAGTGCCGCTGGCGAACCTCTTCGTCTCGATGCTCAACGCCGTCGATGTGCCGACCGAAAAATTCGCCGACAGCACGGGACGGATGACCGAACTTGTGAGCTGACGCATGAGCATGATCGTGTTGATAACCCGAAGGATTTCATTTCATGACGTACCCATTATTATTGGTCGTCACACTTCTGCTCAGCGTCGTCATGGCGGGCGAAGGGGGCGACAATGCAACCGGCACTGCCAAGCCTGATCCTGTTTATGATCTGGTCATTTACGGTGATTCTTCCGGTGCCGTGATTGCCGCCGTTTCAGCCAAGCGCGAGGGGCGCACTGTTATTCTGGTCAACCCGACGAGCTTTCTCGGAGGCATGAGCGCGAGCGGATTGGGCGCGACTGACTTTCTCGGCAGACGCGGCACGTTCGGTGGAATCGCTTCGGAATTCTACGACGCGGTTGCAGCCGCTTACGGAACGAGTTTCGTCCGTAGTTTCGAGCCGCACGTCGGCTGGCAGGTCTTTAAGAAAATGATCGCGGATGCCAACGTACCGGTGGTGTTCAACGAGAAGCTGGATCGGACTCCGGGAAAAGGCGTGACGATGAGCGATCATCGCATCACGTCCATCACGACACTCAGCGGCAAGACCTATCGCGGCAAAATGTTTCTGGATGCAACCTACGTCGGCGACCTGATGGCCGCTGCGGGAGTGAGCTTCACGGTTGGTCGCGAGCCTGAAAGCCAATACGGTGAATCGCTCGCGGGTGTGCGACGCGGAGACACCAAGCCGCGAGTTCATTACACTCAGGGCACCAAAGATCATTTCGTCAAAGATGTCGATCCCTACGTCAAGCCGGGCGACCCCAACAGTGGTCTCCTGCCGTCAATATTCCACATTGACGGTCTCGCCAACGGACAGGGCGATAAGAAAATCCAAGCCTTCAATTACCGTGTCTGTCTCACGACCGATCCAACGCTGCGCATTCCGATTGAAAAGCCGGAAGGCTATCGCGAGATCGATCACGAATTATTGCTCCGCAATTTCGAAGCGGGAGATGAACGCATGCCGGCCCTGATCGAACCGCTCGCCGGATCGGGCAAGAAAGTGGATTGGAACAACATGCACGCGGTCGGCTCCGATCATCCCGGCGCGAATTGGGAGTATCCCGAAGCCAGCTACGAAAAGCGGCGCGAGATTGAGAAGGATCACGAGACCTACATTCGCGGATTCTTGTGGACACTTGCGAACAGTCCTCGCGTGCCCGAAACGATCCGAAAAAAAGCCGCCGCCTACGGTCTGGCCAAAGACGAATTCACCGACAACGGTGGATGGCCGTGGATGATCTACATCCGCGAAGCACGACGCATGGTGTCGGACTATGTGACGACTCAACTCAATTGCGAAAGCAAACGTGTCGCAGAGGATCCCATTGCCCTCGGATCCTTCGGCATGGACTCGCATGTCGTCCAGCATTTCGTCACCGAATCCGGGCGAGCTCAAAGTGACGGTGTGATCTGGCACGTCCCGCCAAAGCCTTACGGCATTTCGTATCGTTCCATCGTTCCGCGCAAGGGTGAATGTGAAAATCTTCTGGTGTCCATTTGCCTCTCGGCATCTCACGCATCATATGGATCGATGCGCATGGAGCCGGTGTATATGGCAGTCAGTCAAAGCGCTGCCATCGCGGCAGGGATGGCCATCGACGGCAAAATCGCAGTGCAGGACGTCGCCTATCCAGCGCTGCGCGACAAGCTCGAAGCCGCCAAGCAGATTGTGAGCCCCGAGAAAATTCTGAAAACAGGCGAGTCGAAAAAGCCCTCGAGCAAGAAGAAGCAATGAAAAATTCCTTCGATGTCATCATCGTCGGGGGCGGACACAACGGTCTTGTCGCCGCCAGTTATCTCGCCCAAGCGGGCAAGTCGGTGCTCCTGCTTGAAGCGCATGACGAACTCGGTGGCGCTACAACTAGCGTTAAACCGTTCCCGGAATATGATGCCCGGCTTTCGCGGTACTCGTATCTGGTCTCGCTGCTCCCCGATCAGATCGTGGCTGATTTGGGCATCAACTTCAAAACGCTTGAGCGTTCGGTTTCGTCCTACACGCCTTATTGCCGGGAGGGTCGGGAGGATGGACTTTTGATTTCAGCGGACTGGGATGAATCGACTGCGAGTAGTTTCAAACGCCTGACCGGATCGGATCGAGAATTCAACGCATGGCGCACGTTTTACGGTGAGATCGCTGAACTGGCCCAACGCTTTGCGCCGTCCATGCTCCAACCACTCAAGACTGCGGCAGAATTGAAATCCGACATCGGATTGCCTGACGTGTGGCGAAACCTGATGGAGGTTCCGATTGGTGACGTCATTCGCAATCGCTTTAGTGATGACCTGGTGCGAGGCGTGGTGCTCACCGACGCGCTGATCGGAACGTTTGTCTCCGCCGATGACATGCAAGCCAATCGATGCTTCCTCTATCATCTGATTGGCAACGGCACCGGCCAATGGCGCGTGCCCCAGGGCGGAATGGGCGCGTTGGTCAAGGAACTGCATCGCGTCGCCACGTATCACGGTGTCGAAATTAAGTTGAATTCTAAAGTCGCCGCGCTGGAAAGCGGTCTTGCGGGCGTTCGAATTAAAACTGAATCAGGCCATACTTATACAGCCAACGATCTGCTCTTTGCAGCCGCTCCCCAACATCTGGACCGTTTGCGCGGACGTGCGATTCCGGATTCGCTCGAAGGATCGCAGCTCAAAATCAACATGCTCCTGTCGCGCTTGCCACGACTTAAATCCGGCATCGATCCTCGGCTCGCATTCGGCGGTACGTTTCACGTCAACGAAAGTTACTCGCAATTCGAAGCCGCTTACACCAACGCCCGAGCCGGAGTGATGCCTCAGCCTTTGCCGCTGGAAATGTATTGCCACACTCTGACTGATCCCACAATTCTCTCCGCCGAGTTGATCGCAAAAGGTTTTCACACCCTCACGCTTTTTGGTCTGCATACGCCAGCAAAACTTTTCGATGCAAATCCGGAACGCGTCAAAACGCAAGCCAAAGCACACGCCATCGCAAGCTTGAATCAGGTACTGCTCGATCCCATTGAATCCGTCCTGGCACCATGCCATGATGGCACACTCGCGATTGAAGTGAAATCACCGCTCGACTTGGAGCACGATATTTCTCTGCCGCGCGGTAACATCTTCCATCGCGATTTGGATTTTCCGTTCATCGACGATGAGAGGGAAGGGCAGAGGCAACGTTGGGGCGCAGAAACCGATGACCCGCATATTTATTTGGCGGGCGCTGGAGCTCGTCGCGGCGGTGGAGTCAGCGGCATCGCAGGACATAACGCAGCCATGGCACTTTTAGAAAAGGCATGATCGAAACACATGAAAAAAATACTCGCGCTCCTCGTTGTTCTTGTACTGTTTCCACTGGCTTCATTCGCTGCTGATGCCGTACTGCCCAAGCGTCCAAACGTCCTCTTCATTCTCGCGGATGATCTCGGCTTTTCCGACTTGGGCTGCTACGGTTCGGACATCGCTACGCCGAATCTGGACCGGCTGGCCGCGAACGGTTTGCGCTACACGCAATTCTACAACACCGCGCGCTGCTGGCCTTCGCGCGGAGCACTGATGACGGGCTACTACGCGCAGCAGATTCATCGCGATGCTCTCCCCACCGTTTTCGGCGGCGCTCGCGGCGCGAGACAATCGTGGGCACGCCTGTTGCCGGACCTCTTGAAGCCCGCCGGCTATCGCAGCTATCACAGCGGCAAGTGGCACTTGGACGGCAAATCGCTGGACAACGGTTTTGATCGGTCGCTGCTCATCAATAATCCGGGCAATTATTTTACGTCCGCAGGCAGTTTGATAGACGATAAGCCTGTGCGTCCGCCCGCCAACGAGAAGGACTACTTTCTGACAATCGCCGAAGCGGATTTCGCCATCGAGTGCTTGAAGGATCACGCGACGAACTTTTCCGACCGGCCGTTCTTCCAATACATCGCCTTCCACGCGCCGCACTTTCCACTGCATGCTCTACCGCAGGACATCGCCAAATATGCCGACAAATACCTCGCTGGTTGGGACGCGATGCGAGACGCACGCTTCGCTAAACAGAAGGAATTGGGACTCGTCGAGACGACACTGTCTGCACTCGAGCGCAATGTCGGTCCGCCTTACGCGTTCCCGGAAGCGATTAAAAAGTACGGCCCCGGCGAGGTCAATCGCCCGGTGCCGTGGAGTGAACTTACCGAAGAACAACGCCGCTTCCAAGCCACCAAAATGGCGATCCACGCAGCTTTGGTTGATCGTATGGACCAGGAGATCGGTCGCATTCTTGAGCAACTCAAAGCGATGAAAGCTCTCGATAACACGATCATCTTTTTTGCGTCCGACAATGGAGCCAGCGCTGAAATGATGGTGCGCGACGGCGGGCATGATCCATCTGCGCCTCCCGGCAGCGCGAAGACCTACCTCTGTCTCGGACCGGGTTTCTCCAGCGCCTGCAACACGCCGTTTCGGCGGCACAAGACGTGGACTCACGAAGGCGGCATCAGCTCGCCGCTCATTTTGCACTGGCCCGATGGTATTAAAGCGCGAGGCGAACTGCATCACACGCCCGGGCATTTGATCGACATCGTGCCCACCGTTCTGGAATTGGCCGGCGTTCAGAAACCGAAAGAATGGAAAGGCGAGCCGATCCCCGAAGCACCCGGTCGGAGCCTCGTTCCGAGCTTCGCTAAAGACGTGACGATTCCGCACGATTGTCTCTGGTGGCTGCACGAAGGCAATCGCGCGGTGCGCGTCGGCGATTGGAAACTGGTCGCGGCAAAAGGCGATCCATGGGAACTCTACGACTTGAAAACCGACCGCTCCGAACAACACAACCTCGCCGCTAAAATGCCAGACAAAGTGAAGGAACTGGAGAAGGCGTGGCAGGATCAAGCGGACCGCACTACCGAGCTCGTTAAAAAAACCATGGCCAGCCAACCCAAAGGCGGCAAAAACAAAAGCGCACAGGATTAAAGAACACACATCGCAGGTCAACAGGTCATCGCGACCGTAGCAGCCGACGATGAAAGAGGTCAAGGTCGTCGATCACTCATTTCATCAGGTAAGTAACTTCACGCAACTGATGAACGGTGAACGAGGGCGTGTTCATCATTGAAAGGATTCGAAAGCTTCATGTCTCGACTAGCGCTGTCCATATCTTTGATGGGGATGCTCTGCCTCGACCTCTCATCGGCAGAGACAGGCCCCATTCCCATTGTGGATTGTCATGTGCATCTGTGGGACATCAATCGGCCTGAGGGGCTCGGGTGGATCAAGAAAGACGATACGATCCTCTATCGTTCTTTTCTGCCCAAAGATCACGAACCGATTGCCAGCGCTAATCACGTTCGCGCCGTGGTCGTCGTCCAGCCTGGTCAAAGCTTGCCCGACAATCAGTGGTGCCTTGATATCACCGCGCAGAACAAATCGCTTTATCGAGGCATCGTTGGTAATCTCTCCAAATGCATCGGCACGCCGGAATTCAAGCCGCTCTTTGAGAAGCTTTGCGACGATCCACGGTATGTGGGCTATCGCTTATCCGGGCGCTATCAGGATACATTAACCGATGCGTTTTATCGCGATCTGCAACTCACTGCGGACAAGGGTAAGACAGTCGATTTTCTCATCGGCGGATACAGCCTGGACAACATCGCCGAGATCGCCACGCGCGTACCGAATCTGAGGATTATTCTGGATCATTTGGGCGACGTCAAATTGGACGGATCACCGCTTGCACCCGAGTGGATCGCGAAACTGCGCACCGTGGCCCAGCATAAAAATGTGTACTGCAAAGTGTCCGCGTTATATGGACGTTCGAAGCAACAACCGGCCACTCAGGACATCGCCTATTACACGCCCGTGATCGATCTTGTTTTCGAGTGCTTCGGCGAGGACCGATTGGTATTTGGCAGCGATTGGCCCGTGACGGAGTTGACCGGACATTACGCATCCGTGATCACGCTCACCCATGCGTATTTCGACCGCAAAGGGCGCGGCGTTTCTGAAAAGTTATTTTACAAAAACGCAGTCGTATTCTACCGCATTCCGGATGTGGAATAATCGATTGTAATTTACTGTTTCCGCAGAATGAATGTGCCGTCGTTCCAGCCACCTTTGATGAGCGTGGCGGTCATGAAGGCCTCGCGGAATTTGATGATGTGGCGGTCTTCGCCGATGTCTTTGCCCATGTTGGGACCGCTGCCGAAATGGACAGTGTTAGAAAGCAAGACGGTCGTAGTCGAATCGAATTCAATCGATGGGCGCGTTCCGTTGAAGATGCCGGCAAATGTGACATTCACGCTGGCCCCGCTTAACGTGGTTGCTTTGATTCCACAGATCGCGGTCGGGAACGCCGCTTGGACTTTGATCGTCTCAGTGCCGCTCATGCTGCCGCTGCCGCTGAGAATTTGCGTTTTGCCGCGCAACGCAGCAATCAAACTCGATGGAAACGAGAGCGAGACGGTGAAGCTTTCGCCGAAGACTGCGCCGGGGCAAAGAATGCTTTCGTGCGATCCGATGAACGTGCCGGCCCAGGTTTCAGCGCGCGACAGGTTGCCGGGTGTGGTCGCTCCGGTGATGCCGCTGGGCTGCTGAATCGTGAAGGTTCCAGACGTGCCTGCGCCTGAAAAAGTACCGTCGAGAATCGTCGGATAGACGGGACTGTGGGTCGGTGTGCCGGTGAACGTGATCGTGCCGGTGTGGGTCCCGCCCTGCGAACAACCGACGGGTTCGACGAGTCGCTGTGTTGTGAACGACAGGTTGCCTGAGTCGTCGAGGGTCCCGGAGATCGTGCCAGTGTTGGCGTCGGTTCCGGACACGATGCCGTCTTTGACGGTCAGCTTGACTTGAACCGTCGGGCAGTTTCCGGCGGCGATGTTGGCGAGGTAAACGCCGTCATATTTTCCGGTCGAACCGGTGCCCAAAAACACGAGCGCCTTCTTGCGTCCGCCGATGAGCGCGGTCGTGAGCAGCAGCGACAATTGGTCCTTCCCGGGGTTGTAATGCGCGGCGGCCCAGCGCGGCGGGTTCGCAGGGTTGCCGTCTTCGTAGACGACGCCGTATCCATCGCCGCTTTGATTGAAGAGAATCTGGCCGCCGACAGCCTGCGTCAGATCAAGGATATAATCCTGATCGCCTTGCAGTGAAACGACCTGCCGATCACCGGAGCGGTCGCATTGGAAAATCAAGCTGGTTGGGAGCTGCGTTCTGAAATACTGTCCGCCCGGGACAGGTTCGACACCGGTTCGCAAGGAGCCTCTGAATGTCTGCGACGGTCGCGTCGCCAGCGTCAGTGTGATCGACGTGTTGCCTGCTGTGGCACTGCCACGGACTGCGCCGGAGTAAAGCGTGGCGCTTGTTCGCTGATCAATTAGAGCGAATGTCCCAACGATTTTTCCGGAGGCATCGACCGGCGCGGTGCCTTGGATGGTGACAATTCCGAACGTCGGGAGCGCGCCGATCCCGGTATAATTCCCAGCACCATCGAACGAAATTAGCAGCGTGCCCTGACCGCCGAGAACGTACTCGCCGGACGGCTGTGCGGCGTGAGCACAGGATGCTGCTCCGAACAGGACTGCGAACGCGAGTGCTTTTAACATATCAAAACGCATGAAGAATCAATTCCGTGGCAATGAAAAATCAGTGTAGTCTGTTACATTAGTATAGTGCCTGATTCCTCGGAATAACTTCCTTTTTTCAGACTCTTTTTCGGAGACAGTCGACGATATGTCGTGTGTGATCGATCGAACGCATGATTGATTTTTTAATTCGCGACGCATACAGTCTTATTTCAACAAGGACGCGGGCACATGTGCCGTGAGGACTGGGATAATCGGACTATGAAGACGCAGGGCAGGCATGTGGTGTGCGAATTGACAGGATGCCCGGCCGAAAAACTCAGCAGCGTGGAGCACGTGAAAGCTGAGATTTACGCCGCCGCTGTCAAAGCGAACGCCACGGTGCTTCACGGTTTCTTTCACCACTTCGCGCCGAACGGCGTCACCGGCATGTTGTGCCTGGCTGAATCGCATATTGCCATCCACACGTGGCCCGAGACAGGCTATGTGGCGATTGACATTTACACGTGTGGCGAGACAGCGACACCGCTGGATGCGATTGACTACCTCGCGACGGCGTTTGAAGCGCAACAGCGGCACGTCCTCGAATTGGCGCGCGGAGTTCAAGACATAAATGGGCGGTATGTCAGCTCGCCTGTTCGCGTGAATGGCGGTTCGAATCCGATCATGGGAATGACACCAACCGATTCGTCTCCGCGTCCTCGCGCGAAGTACAAACCGGTGCCGGTGGATTAAACGCGTTATTTCCCGGTGTTCGGCACAGCGCGCGCGAGTCCCGGGAATTCTTCGCCCTGATTGACGAAGCGTTCGTGTTCGAAATTGTATTGCCGGTCGTAGAGTGCCCGGTAGCGGCCTTGCGCTGCAATCAATTCAGCGTGGCTTCCGCGTTCGACAATCACACCTTCTTCAAGGACCAGAATCTGATCGGCAGAGCGGATCGTTGAAAGCCGGTGCGCGATCACAAATGTCGTGCGGCCTTCGCGCAACTTTTTTAAGCCGTCCTGAATCAGCGCTTCGCTCTCGCTATCGAGGCTGGATGTGGCTTCATCGAGAATCAGAATGCGGGGCTGGGCGAGCAATGCTCGGGCGATGGCGATGCGCTGGCGTTGTCCGCCAGACAATTTCACGCCGCGTTCGCCGACGATAGTGTCGTATCCCTTCTCAAATCCCAGCACAAATTCGTCGCAGTTAGCAAGCTTGCTCGCAGCGCGAATGTCGTCGGCGGTCGCGCCTGGTTTTGAAAACGCGATGTTCTCCGAGACGGTTCCGTCGAATAAAAAATTGTCCTGCAAGACGACGCCGATGTGCGAGCGGTAGTCGCGTAGTTTCAATCCGGCAAGGTCCTTGCCATCAATCGTCACTGAGCCGGAAAGCGGACGGTTGAACGCCAGTACGAGACTGATGAGCGTGCTTTTGCCCGAGCCGCTGCTTCCAACAAGCGCGGTCGTTGTGCCGGCTGGCGCAGTGAGCGAAATGTTTTTCAACACCGGTTTGCCGGGAAGATATTCGAAGCCGACGTTATTGAAAACGATGTCACCCGACGTCATCGGACATGCTGCGCGGTTTTCGTCGCCGGCGTCTTCCGTCGCCATGTTGCGCAGTTCGCGGATGCGGTCCAGGCCGGCAAACGCTTCGGTGACTTGAGTTCCAATAGCGGCCATCTGCACGACCGGGGCGGTCACCAATCCGACGTAAATGAGATACATCACAAAGTCGCCTTCACTCATTTTTCCGGCCAGGATCGCGCGACCGCCGACGATGATCATCAGCATGCCGATAGCGCCGACGATGACAGTCGAGATGGCCATGTTCGCAGAGATTCCGGTCATGGTGCTCGACACGTTTGTAAAGATGCGATCGGTCCCGGCCTTGAAGACGCTGCGCTCGCGGTCCTCGGCGATGTAGGCTTTGACGTTGCGAATGCCGCCGATGGTTTCGGTCAACCGGCCCGTGACTTCTGCATTGATCTTGCCGCGCTCGCGAAACAGTGGGCGCAGATGCGTGAATGCGTAGGACATGAATACGCCGAAAATCACGAGAATTCCGAGGATGATCGCGGTCAGTTGCCAGTTCAAATAAAACAGCACCGACATGCCGAGCACGGCACTGACGACGCCGCCGATCAATTGAACGATCCCGGTGCCGATCAAATTTCGGACGCCTTCTGCGTCGGTCATGATGCGTGAAACCAGATTGCCGGACGTCGTCGAATCGAAGAATCGCACTGGCAGATTGAGCACGTGGGATTGAACGTCCCGGCGCAAATCGTTGATCGCGCGTTGGGCCGCGATGCCGAGAATTTGCGACAGCGAATACGATGATATGGCTTGGATCAACGTGGCCACGCCACCGGCAATAGCCAGTGGAATGAGCAACTCATCGTGCTTATTTCGGATCACATCGTCGAAGAGAAATTTCGAGGTCGTTGGAAGTACCAGTCCTGAGAGTCGGTTGACGAGCATGACGGCCATGCCGAGCGCAAGTCGTCCACGGTGTTTTGACATCAATTCGCGCGATTCGCGCCAGGCGGAGTTGAGACTGACTTTGCGTTTGGGTTCGGGGGACTTGGCCATGGTGTTCCTAAAAGGAGAATCCGAGCGCTGCAATGACGGCTTGATTTTAGCGCTCGGCGACTCACAATCTAACGCTATTCTCAAAGCTCATCGCGGCGAACTCGCCGCGCCCGGAAACGTGCAACCATGGCCAAAACGCCGTTCGACGATTACCTCACTGAAATTACATTTCAGCGCGAGGCGTGGGAACGCAAACCGATTCTGCGGACGCTGTATCACCGCTGGTACGCGGAGATCGCGGCGTCGTTTTCGGCGCTGCGTCCCGTCGTTGAAATCGGGGCCGGATGCGGAAATTTCAAAGCGTATTTTCCAGAGTGCATCGCGACGGATGTGTTTAAAAGCGGGCCGTGGATCGACCGCGTGGTGGATGCGCATGCGCTCGATTTTACGGATGGCGAAGTCGGGAACATCGTGGTCTTTGATGTCCTGCATCACCTGCAACGTCCGCTTGATTTTTTACGTCAAGCGGCGAAGGCGTTGAAGCCTGGTGGGCGATTGGTCGTTTGCGAACCGGCGGCGACGCCGTGGTCTCGGCTGGTCTATGGATTCGGGCACCACGAACCGATTGACACCGCGTGGGATCTTTTCGGACGCGATGGCACTCCGCCCGATCCTGATCCCGGGCACACGTTCGCGAACATGGGGATCGGCGAAATTTTGTTTTGGACGCACCGCGCGAAAACGCTCGCCGCCGCGCCGGGGTTCAAATTGGTCAGCGCGCGGAAGACTGGATTCCTGTTGTATCCGATGACTGGCGGATTCAGTTACCGATGTTTCGCGCCCGCATTCGGGTTCGGAACGCTGCTAGCGATTGAAGACACACTGTTGCGCCCGTTCGCAAATTGGCTCACCGGCATGCGCATGATTGTTGTATTTGAGAAAGAGTGATCTAAATTTTTTCGAATGACGAGCGGATTAACGCGTCGTTATTATCGGACATAAGGCACGCCGTGCGGCGAAGTCGTTCTTGTTGCGTCATTCGTGCTTTCAATTAGAATTCGTGAGTTGGTTTTAGTGTGTATGGAGGATCGTGTTATGTGCTCAGCTCAGCCCTCTGCCCGTCGTATCCGATTTGATTCATTACCTGTGTCTCGCGCTTTCGCGTTGGGAGCGATGCTCGCGCTGTTCGCTTTGGGAGCATTCGCTTTGGACGAGGTCTCGCCGACTGACTTGAAGGAGCGAATGGATTCGCTCGTTTCGTCGAAAAAGGCACAGGCTGCCAAACTTGAAACGGCCATTTCGGATCACAACACAACTACGAATCTTGACCCTTTTTATCAGGACATTGACGCCGAGTTTCGGAAAGAAATTTTGGAGACGACGAAATCAGATCGCTTTAACGACGCGCAATTCAACGCATATTTCACGCAGGATTATTTGATCAATTATAATTCACAGTTGAAGCGCCGTCAGGCGGCGCTGGGGCAGTACCACAAGATTCTGCTTGATGGCGAAGCGACGTTGCGCTCAAATTCGGATATCGCTCAAGTGGACCTCGCGGTCGTGAATGCGAAACTCGCTGCCGACGGCAAGACAAAGTTGGCGTGGCCAGAGGACAATGCCAAGTTGGATGCGAAGCTCAGCGCTTTGCGTTTGGTTCTCGAAAACGTGCCGGAGCGACTCATCACAATGGAAGGGCTCCGCGCGAAAATTCTGAGAAAGTCAACACCGGACGTGGCTCAACAAGAGCCTCGCGTTTCGATCCCGCTTCCGCCGGTCAAGCCGCTTCCTCCGTATCCTACGACTCCGCCCGTGACGGTCACGCCGAATCCTCCGCCGGTGACGACCTACGTGGTGCCTTCGATCACCGCCGGTGACATGATGGGTGTGTGGGTGCGCGGCGATGGAAAAGTCACATGGATCGTGGAGCAGGCGGGCTTGATGATAATCAAGATGAGTGACAAAGACAACAATGGAGGCAGATGGATATTCGACGACAAAACTTCGACGATGACGATCCGCCACGAAGGAAGGACGATGGCCTATTCTGTCTCCAGAGAAAATGAACGGCTGACGATGTTGGGTGGCGGGGGAGCGGTGCCGGTGCGTTACACCAAAGCGCTGCCCCGGCGCTAAACAGGCGGATCGAAGCGATTCGGAAAATTGATTTTCAACCAAGCGGGCGGGTTGCTCGCGATCATGATAAGGGAGGGTTCGTTTTGAAAGATGCGCGTATGTGGGTGTTGTCGTTGGTGGTCGTGTGCTGGGCCGGGCTGGCGGCGGATGCGCCGGTGCGAGTGTTTAAGGCGATCACGCAGGACGCTGCGGAAGCCGTGGTGAAGGCAGCGCGCGAAGCGGCGGACAAATTTGAAAGCCCGATTTACAAACCCGCGAAAACGAAGATGCACATTCACGTCCTGGGACGCGAAGGCACATTGATGGCCGCGTCGCAGGCCAACGGCGCGTGGCCGGGCAGCGATGATATTGCGACCCGAAAAGCAAAGACGTGTCTCGGATTCGGATTTCCGTCGCGCACGATTGGCGAACTTTCGCGCACGGATCTCCCGGCGAAAGCGCCGCTCTATGGCATCGAGCATTCCAATGGCGGCCTCATCACGTTCCCGGGCGGCATTCCGCTGATCGATGCGGACGGCAATCTGTGCGGCGCGATTGGTGTCAGCGGCGATACGGTGGGCGCGGACGAAGAAGTGGCGCTCGCCGGAGCGAACGCGTTCAAGACGTTGAAGAACGCGACGATCTCACTCCCGGGTTTGGCTCAATCGGCAGGCGAAATCATTGCTGCAGCTGCACGTGCGAAAGCAGAAGCAACGGACAGCGGCTTGCTCAAGGATAAAGACGGAAAGTTCAAGAAGACGCGCATGTTCATCCGCGTGATCGGCGTCGACGGTTCGGTGCTCGGAGCGACGGGTGCGGAAGACGCTTGGAAAGGCAGCGACGACATTTCTCTGCGCAAAGCGAAAACAGCGCTGCTCTTCAAATTGCCGACGCGCGTGATCGGTGAGTTGTCCCGGCCCGAATTGAAAGACAAAGGCCCATTGTACGGAATCGAAATTTCGAACAACAACCTGATCACGTTCCCGGGCGGTTTGCCATTGATGGATGAAGCCGGAAATTGTGTCGGAGCCATCGGTGTCAGTGGCGACACAGTGGACGTTGACGAAGAAGTGGCCAAGGCCGGTGTCGAAGCGTTCAAGGCATTGTTGAAGAAATAACCGTGAGCGATTTCACGATACCGTCCCAGCTTGCGAGCTGGATCCAAGTGACCATGACGAACGCGCCCGATCTCGGGCGCGTTCGCATTTTTTGCAGCCCGACGATCCCCTTCGATTGGCTTCCCGGCAATCGCCGTCAGTACATTGGCATTACGCTCTGGAATCGCATTTGGCTGCGCGAGCCGTTTAAATTGACGAGCGAGGACTCATACGAATTGCTCTTCCACGAACTGGTTCACGTGCGGCAGTTCCAGCGCAACCCCATCACGTTTCCACTGAAATATCTGTTATATTTGCGCGTTAAAGGCTACCGCGATCATCCCGCCGAGATCGAAGCGCGAGCCGTCGCGGCACAATTAAGAGCTGCGTATTTTTTAAAGTAGGACTGGCTTTTACTTGTGAACGGGCCGGCGTTTTTTGGGCTGAGCGACCGGATTTCCGCCGCCTATAAAGGATCGCATCGCGGCGGGCATCGGCGCTTCGAACCGCATCGGCTGCCCCGTCACTGGATGTTTCAATCCTAACACAGCGGCGTGGAGCGCGAGGCGTTTGACGCGCCAATGCGGATGTTCCGAGAGGTCCGGACGATAGCGCGTGTCGCCAAGGACCGGGTGACCGGCTTCCGCGAAATGAACACGGATTTGGTTGCGACGACCTGTTTCGAGCCACGCGCGCAAGAACGTCGCGCCGCGAACAATTTCCACGCCCTGATAATGCGTGATCGCGAGTTGGCCTTCGCCGGGACGGGTCGTCGAAAATTGCTGAAGGCTTTTTGATGTCGTGATGTAACTCTCAAACGTCCCGGTCTGCTCGGCCACTTTGCCGTTGACGATGGCAAGGTATTCGCGCTCGGGCTTGCGGTCCTCAAATTGTTTCTGAACAACCTCAGCGATCTCGCGCGTTTTTCCGAAGACCAAAAGCCCCGACGCGCCGCGATCCAATCGGTGCACGGCTTGAGCGCGGTCGCGTCCGCCTCGATGCGATAAGTAGCGCGAAATCGCGTGCATGACGCTGTCGGTTTCGCCGGGATTGGCTGGGACGGTCAGGAATCCCGGTGCTTTGTCCACGACGATAATGTACTTATCTTCGAAGATGATTTTGAATGCTTCGTCTTCCCACGCGGCGGTGCGCTCGTGATAGCGGGTGTGGAGGTCGTAGTTGATTTCAAACGCGTCGCCGCTGCGCACTTTCGCACCGATGTCGGTGCAGCGTTCGCCGTTGAGAGTGACGCAGCCGTGATCAAAAAGCCCGCGGATTTCGGAGCGCGATTTTTCGGTGAGGTGCTGGACGACGTGATCCGCTCGTCCGGCCATGCCAGCATCGACGATCACGTGTTTTCGAGTCATTGCCATAAGAAAGAATAAACCAC
Source organism: Planctomycetota bacterium (assembly GCA_037129555.1). Taxonomy (GTDB): domain Bacteria; phylum Planctomycetota; class SZUA-567; order H5-PLA8; family H5-PLA8; genus JANXLS01. Next base: position 699 of record JBAXUS010000064.1, on the reverse strand, counting down.
GCGCGACGCCTAGAATCCAGTCGCTTTTTGAACGGGCTGAAATGAATTCGCCGCTGCACAGGGCAGCGGCGAATGTGATTCTAAATTGATTTCAATTCTGTGAGGAACTTACTTCACTTTGACCGTCACGTTGCTTGTACCATTCGGGGCAATCGTGACCGTCTTGCGGTAGGACTTACCCTTACGTGTGATCACCAGCTTGGCTTTGCCCGGAGCCAGGCCCGTCAAATTCGCGCTGCCGTTTCGAGTCGTGGTGTGGATGTGGACCGACTTGTGAGTGCGCTTGCCGGTGACAGAATCGATCACTTTGACGCTCTGAGTCGCATCGACGATCGTGTCTTCAGTATCGTTGTCGCCGACATGATTGCCGTGGTGATCTTCGAGTTCGACGCCGACCTGATTCGTGAAGTTCTTCACTTCAACGCGGGTCGCAACCAATGACGGGAACTTCGTGTCGTCGAGGGAAATTTCAGCGCTCTGACCGACCGTAAGAACCACGGCGGACGCTGTGACGGACTGCGAATCATCGTCATTGCTGCCTTCGAATGAGGCGGTGGAAATATCGATTACTGCACCCAAAACGGTCACGGTCTTGGCGTCGCTATCGACGGCTTGAACCGTGCCATGAATGCTCGACGTGACAACGTACGCGCCTGCATCGCTCACTTCAGTGGCAGTCAGCGGGGCGACATCAGTCGC
>JBAXUS010000063.1:0-31528 GCA_037129555.1 Planctomycetota bacterium | reverse complement strand
CACCCCGCGAGCCGAACGGCAGGCTCGTCGGCCCTCTCCCTCAAGGGGAGAGGGGGAAAGTCTACCGCAAGTCCGGTGATGCACCCAGGCATGGGGGTGTATTACATCGTACGCGGCAAGGGTTGAATAGATTGCGTTGGACTTTGCCGCTTACTTACGTGCGCGGCTCTTGTTTTACTTTTTGGCGAACAATTCTTCGAATGTGAATTTGGTTGGGACGACGCTGGGGGACATGACGTTGCGCTTGGTGAGGGCGACGTGGAATTCAAGCGTGTCGGGGTAGAAATAGACGGAGTGGGCGGCTACGGGTTGCTCGGCGGATTTCAGGAGTTTCCGGGCTTCGGAGAGGCCTACGGGGCGTTGGGCTTTTTCGAGGAGTTCGAGGCCTTCGGTGATGTGTGTGCAGCGGGCGCAGGCGGTTGGATTGTTCAGCAGGCAGAAGTGATTGGTGAGGATGATGTAGCCTGGATTTTCGGGGCGACGGATGGTCACGTCTCGACCGGTGGCGTCGAATTCGAGGACGGCGCTGGGCGCGAGGCCTGATTTTTTTGCGGCGACTCCGGGCCATGACAGATGGAAGAGATTGCCGCACGAAATCGGTTGCGATGCGGCAAGTTTGGCAGCTGAGGATGTGGGGTCGCCGGTTGACAGATCGACGGTTTCCAAGATGCGGCGAAGGAGCAGGCCGCGCGCGAGGAAGCCGGCGTTTTTGGAGCCGTCGCCGTGCCAGGTTTTGCCTCGCACGTTGTAGCCGTCGTGGATGCAGACGACGACGCCGTCGGAATTCATGCCGGTGTATTGCGTCACCATGCCGGGCCAGCCGACTGCGACGTAGGCTTTGCGCGCGGGTTGGGTGGCTCCGCGTTCGGGCAGCGCGTCACTGACAATCAGAATTTGAGCGGCGACCGCGTCTGATCCGATGGGGAAATCGAGGGTGCGGCCGTGGAGCACTTTGCCGTCCACGGAGCGGTCGCCCCATGCGCAAAAGGCTGAGCAGGCGGGGCCGAAATAATCGGCGAGGGCGTTGATGCCGGAGACATCATCACGGGTCAAGACGCGGCCAATGACTTTTGATTTGAGTCCGTCGGTTCCGAGTCGCGCGAGCATGCCGGCGTAGACGCCGTCCATCTCGGCGACTGCGTCGGCGTCCCAGGCGAAATTGGATTTGGACCAGGGAATAAAATGGTTGTTGTATTGTTCGACGGAGACGCCCGGCAGGCTTTGAATAGCGGATTCGAGTTCGAGGATTAATTCCTGCGCGAGGAGATAGCCTTGAGCGAAGCCGCGTTCGGTGATGTCGTTGCCGGTCAAACGCAGGACGCGATGGCCGCGCAGTTCGCTGATTGTTGCGGATTTGGCGGCACGTTCGGCGGGCGTTTCTGCGCGGGCGGCGCAGTGTGAGAGCATGACAGCGAGCAGCAATGACCCGGCGATGATCGGGCGGTGTGGCATGAGGGGAAGACTCCTTATATGTGTAATTCGGGCCGGGACGATGGTGCTGCGTCGAAGAGCAGAGGAGTAGACGCACTGGGGCGGTAAAACTTCTTTACAAAATCGCTACGGATCATTGTATATCATGGATGACAGGGGAATGTTGATCAAGTGCAGGTGGAATGATGTGGAGGAGCGGTACTATGTTGATTTTACAATTCGACGGATTCACCTGTGCTCTTCATTTTTCGCTCAACTTTAATATCGATTATTTCTGAAATCGGCGTCATTTAAAGTAAAATGAAACGTCTTGAGTGTCACGGTAGTTCTGTGAGGAATCGTCGTTTGATTCGGGCACAGGCCGGGCAATCGTGCAGGCCCGAGAGACAGGCCAGCATGGACTTGCGCTGCTTCGGCGGCTGGATTCAACTCTCATCAAGGATCGCCATGAAACAGAACATCGAAACGACTATTTCGAAACGTCCGCAATTCGGGAGTGGGATGAAACGGGGTGGCTGCCTGTTGGCTTTCGGCTTGATCATGAGTCTGTGGAGTCAGTATGCGTTCGCTGCCGGAGCGACGTTTAGCGAGAGCGGGTCCACGTTGAACCTCGCGTTCGACAGCGCTGGGCGGACGGTGACGATTACGTCGCTCGGAAGCTCGTATACGTTTGTGCTCCAGAGCGGCACGTGGACCGGGACGAACAGTTCCAATGTCACGGGCAATGGCACGGCGACGCTGACGGTCACGTCTGCTGGCACGTCTGCGTTCACGACCGGCATTAATGTTGTGGACGGAACGTTTCCAACTCAGACGGTGAACTTTGCGACCAGTCTCACCAACAATTATTTTAATTCCATCTTTGTCAATTTGAATTCGACGGGATGTGCGATCAACTTCAACGGCACGACTGCGTTTTCAGCTCCGGCATTTTTGACGGCGAACGCCAACGGGACGCTGACGGTCGCGACCAGCGCATCTGTGAGTAGTGGCAATTCGGTGACGTTGCAAGCGACTGGTGCACTGACGATGGGAAGTTTTGCGTCGGTCAACGGCACCAATGTGACCCTTGCCGCCGATACGCTTGCGAACGGGAATGGCGACAACGGCGTTGGGATACTGACTCTCAATGCCTCGGCTAGTGTGATGGCGACGAATATTACGTTGCGCGGCGCAGATATTGATATTTTGTCGGGAGCCACGGTCGGATCAGGGTCGACGACAGCGTTAAAAATCCAGTCCTCAGTCGTATCGCGACCGATGAGCATCGGTGGAACCAACAATGCAGTGGCGGGGATCAATTTGACAGACTCAGAACTCGTCGCACTCACGACGTCAGCCGTCGTCGGTTCGATCACGTTTGGCGACCCGACGCAGACCGGCGACATTCGTTTTGAAACGGCCATTCCGGCCACAGCGTTTGGGGCTGGGGTGCAAGTTACTCAAGCTGCCGGTGGAGCTGGCGCGATTCATCTTGATACAGGCGGAATTGCTTTAGATAATATCAACGGGCCCGTGACGCTCGGGCCGGGGACGGGTGGAATTTTTGTTGGACAAGCGGGTGTGGATACGAGCTTGCGGACGCAGGGGTACAATTGCACGGGTCAGAAATTGACGCTGACGTTGAGCCAAGCGCCCATGATTGGTGGGCAGATCAAAATTATTGATAACACATCGGGAAATCCCATCACTGGGAACTTTGCGTCGCTGGGTCAGGGCGGGACGATTACGGCCATGTTCAGTGCGACGACGTACACGTTTGTCGCTAATTATAGTGGCGGCGATGGCAATGATTTGGTGTTGACGTCGGTGGGCCCTCCGACTGCTGTGACGCAGGCGACATCTGCGATTTCGACTGTGGCTGCGACATTCAACGGCAGCATTACGGCGAATGGGTTGAATACGAATGTGTCGTTTCAATATGGTCTGACAACGGGTTATGGCCAGACTGCGGGTTTTGCGGCTGGACCGGTGACGGGCACGACGCCGACGCCGGTGAATGTGAGCGTGTCGGGGCTTCTACCTGGGACGCTGTATCATGTCCGGGTCGTTGCGACGAACACAGCGGGCACGACGTTTGGTAGCGATACAACGTTCACGACGGGCAGTGCTCAGTTCGTCGATAACAGTTCGACGTTGGATATGAGTTTCGCGGCGTCAAACGAAACAATTTCCATTATGGCACAACCGACGACGTATACGTTGATGTTAACGAAAGGAATCTGGTTTGGAACTGATACGTCGAACGTGACGGGCAACGGGACACCGGTGCTCACCGTCACTGTCAGTGGGCGGACAGCGTTCTTCGGTGGGATGACAATCACTGACGCAGCGCAGACCGGCTCGACGGTAAATTTTGTCAACAGTACGGCAAATCAGTATGTCACGTCGATGTCGATAGCACTTCAAAACGCCGGTAGCGCGATTAACTTTAGTGGCATGACCACGTTCTCTGGTGCAAACATCTCGATGGACGCAAGCTCAGGCGGCAACCTCACAGTGATGACTGGCGCGAGCGTGATCGCCAATGGAACTAGTTCTGGAATCACGCTGCAAGCGAAAGGGAACGTGACGGTAACGGACTGTACGATCAGTGCCGTTCTCGGAGTTCAACTGGCTGCGGATGTGGACTTCAACACGAACGGCGACGACGGCGTTGGAACATTGCAAATCGCAGGCACGTCATCGATCCTCGGCGGTGATTTGACGTTGATCGGGGCGGATATTGAGATTAGTGGGACATCGAGTGTGGGCAACACGTCGACCACGACGATCGGCATTCAATCGTCGGTATTGACGCGTCCGATGAGCATCGGTGGAGCGAACAATGCTGTGACTGGAGTCAATTTGACGGATATCGAATTGGCTCGTCTCGTGACCAACGCGAGCGGCAAGATTCGGTTCGGGAGTACGGATTCGTTGTATACCGGCGACATTCGGTTTGTCACGGCCACTCCGGCCACCACGCCGGGAGCGGGGATTGAAGTCAAACAGGATCCTACGAGTTCCGCAAAGATCAGTTTGGATACTGGCGGCATCGTGTTGAACGGCAATGGGGGGCTCGTGATGTTGTTTCCCGGAACGGGTGGCGTGGTGGTGGGGCAAGCGCTGGCCGACATTAGTTTGCGAACGCAGGGATTCAACGCGAGCGGAAAGAATGTGGTGCTCACGTTGAACGCCATGCCTGCGCAGGGGGCGCAGATCAAAATCATTGACAACACATCGGCGAATCCGATCAATGGAACGTTCTCCAATCTGGCGCCGGGCGGAACGATTACGGCTGACTTCAACGCTGTGACATATACATTCGTAGCGAACTATAGTGGTGGCGACGGCAATGATTTGGTGTTGACAGCGTTGGGCGCTCCGACGGTCACGACGCAGCCTGCGACGGCGGTAGGTGCTACGGGTGCGACGTTGAACGGGACGGTGAACGCCAACGGAGCGAGCACGACGATCTCGTTCGACTACGGCACGAGCATCGGTTACGGGCAGAATATGGGTGCCACGCCGAGTCCGCTTACCGGCAGTGTGACGACATCCGTGCTTGCGACTGTGTCGGGGCTTTTGCCGAATACGCTCTATCATTACCGCGCAGTCGGCGTCAATTCTCAGGGCACGACGAACGGTGGGGATCAGACTTTCACCACGCCGAACAATGATGCGACTTTGACGAATTTGACGATCAGCCGGGGGGTGTTGAGTCCGGCGTTCAACAATGCCACTCCGAGCTATAGTGTCTTTGTACCGCAGACGCTGACATCAGTCGCGTTGACTGCATTCCTGACTGATTCCAACGCGACGCTGACGATCAACGGTGTCACGACGGCGTCCGGTGTGGCAAGCGCTCCGATCGCGCTTTCGTCGACAACACCCATTCCTGTGATTGTGACAGCTCAGGACGGGACGACGCAGAAGTCGTTCACTGTTGTCGTGACGCAACTGAATTTGCCGACGACGACCACGACGGTCACCAATGCGTTTTCGCAATACAGTGCGAACGCGCAGAGCATTTCGATCTCCGCGACATTGACGCCGAGCAGCGGTACGGTCAATGATGGTGACGTGACGTTTCAAGTGATGGACGGCGCGAATCCTGTCGGCTCGCCGATTGTGTCGGGGACGGTGACGTCTAATTCGGCGACGGCGCTGTATCCGATACCCGCAGCGCTGTCGAGCAAGACGTATACGATTGTCGCGACGTACGGACACACGAACAGTTTTGATATCAGCAGCGATTCGACGCATACGCTGACGATTTCGCCAGCGACGACGACCCTTGCCACGACACCTGCGAGCGTTGTTTATAGCGGTGCGTCACAGAACGTGACGCTTAGTGCCACAGCTTCGTCATCGGCCGGGGCGCTTAATGCGGGGACGATTTCGTTTCAAATTTTAGATGGAGCGACACCGATTGGTGGGCCTGTCGTTTCGTCGACCGTGGTGCAAGGCGGCGCATCCGTTTCCTATTCGGTACCAGGCGGGACTGCGGCGAAGGTGTATACGATCCGAGCGAGTTACAGCGGCTCGACGAATTTTGCAGGCATCATCGACTCGACGCAGACGCTAACGATTACGCCTGGGATGACCGTAACGACAGCCGACGATGCTGCGGTCGAATTCAGTTCCAATGCGCGTAGCGTTTGGCTCCTTGCAACTGTTACTCCGACATCGGGAGGAACTGCGAACGAAGGAAACGTGGTGTTTACAATCATGCAGAATGGTAACACGATTGGAAATCCTTCACCAGCGAATGGTCTTTCCAATGGAGTGGCGGCAGTCAATTTTTTAGTCCCCGCCGGACAAGAAGTCGGAACGTATATGATTTTCGCCGCGTATGCGGGCGGACCGACACTTGGGGCAAGTATGGACAACACGCACACGCTGACCGTCACGAAGTCCACGACCGTCACTACACTGTACCCGGCGAATTTTGTATTTAGCGCCTCGGATCAGAGCGTGACGCTGAACGCGGCCGTGAATTCGCATGGGAATGTGAACGAAGGGACGGTGAATTTCCAGACGACGTTTGGCACTGTGAACTCGGGAACTGTGGTGGGCGGAACAGCGTCGGTTCAAGTGACGATTCCCGGAAATACGGCTATTGGCAATTATGCGGTGACCACGACGTACAGTGGGACGACGCGCTACAACACGAGCGTTGACAGCATACATACGATCAGCGTGACGTCGGGTGCGCCGAATGAAGTGCCGGTGGTCCCGGCGCTGAAGAGCGACCAGAATCCGAATTTTCCAGGGCAGACGGTGTTCTACACATTTACGGCGACTGACACGGATACCGCCACGTTGGACTATACGTTTGATTGGGGTGATGGGACTGCGCTAGTGAGCGGTTCGTTTCCGCAAGGGACATTCGTGACTGTGTCGCATGACTATGACCCGCGCATGCTCGACACAACGGTGACGCTGAGTGTGACCGACCGTATCATTGCCACGCCTGTGACGCAGACGATTTTGCAATTACTGCCTCAACCGGATTCGGGTGGAACGGGAATACCGAATACGCTGCAAGGGGGTGATCCTATCGTGACGCCGGTCACGGTGCCGATGGGCGGGTTGAGCCAGCAGGTCATCAACAGCGAAGGCGGCGTGATTCAGCTTGCGATTAACGACGCGAATTTGACGCTGGTGCGCACGTCCAATTACGATCTCACAACGGATTGGGGCGATACGTCCGGGCGCAAATCAACCGGCAACTTGCCTGTTCATAATTACTCGACGCGCGGTATTTATGTGGCCAAGACGTTGGCCAACATCAAGAACACAAATGTGCTCGCCGGCAAGGCGCGCATTACGCTTCCTTTGAGTTCCAAAGAAACTGGCGACTTCCCGCCGAACGTTGCGAATTACGATCCGAAAGTGTTGATGGCGGCTGCTCCTGCCGACACGGGTATCGTGATGAAATCGCTCAAAGGCAAATTTGCGTTCAATGCATTGAAGGCTGATTTGGTGACGTTCAGTGGTTCGATCAAATTGCCCGCCGGATTCACCGTTGGACAGCCGCACGAATTCTACATTGGCATTGGCAATATCGTTGTGATGACGACGTTGGACAAGAACGGCAAAGGCGCGGTCCCAGGAACGCCGGCGGTGTTGAAGAGTTTGAAATTGACGACGAAAGTGAAAAAGGGTGTGACGACGGTGGGCGGAGAAGCGGCGACGGTCACCGTGACCTACAGCACGAAGAACATGGTCGCGAACGGGTTCGACACGGAAGGTATCAGCGCTCAGGCGACTGATGTGGGCAATGGAAAAACGGCTCCGCGCAATATTCAAGTGGCGATTTTGTTGGACGGATCGCCGTACCAAATGCTGGCTCCCGTTGATTACAAATTGAGCGGAAAATCGGACTTGGGGAACATTGCTGGGCGGAAGAATCTACCGTAGCTCGTTGAGCAATCGATAGAGAATGAGTTGTAGCAGAGAGCGGTTTATGTCGCCCTTTCAGGGCTTCAACCATTCTTGCATCGATTCCCAGGGCTTCGCCCTGGGCTATATCATGCTGCCCCATTGGGGCAAACTGCTAACAGCCATTTGTGTAGATACCGATGCTTTAGGGGAGAGGGGAACAGCGGCGCAAGTCTGGTGATGCGCTCATTGCCTTATCTCGCTGCTCTTCATTTTTCATTTTGCTGGCAGTGGGTATAATTCGGCGCATGGCTCTGATCTCTGTCAAAAATCTGGTAAAAGAATATAAGACCTACGACCGGCGCGAAGGGTTGCGTGGGGCGGTGTTGGATTTGTTTAAGCGCGATTACAAAACGCTTCGCGCTGTGGACGATATTTCGTTTGATATTGAACGCGGCGAGATGGTTGGGTACATCGGCGCGAATGGGGCGGGCAAATCGACCACGATTAAAATGCTGTGCGGCGTGCTGTATCCGACGTCGGGGAGCATCGTTGTCGATGGGCGAATTCCGGTGCAGGATCGTGAAGCGCATGTGCGCAATATCGGTGCGGTTTTTGGTCAGCGGTCTCAATTGTGGTGGGACCTTGCGGCGGGTGAATCGCTGCGGTTGCTCGGCCGAATTTATGGCGTCGGGCAGGCTGAATTCACGGCGCGGATGGCTGAATTCGAAGACGTGTTGAAGCTCAAAGACTTTTTAAAAACGCCTGCTCGCAAATTGTCGCTGGGGCAGAAAATGCGCTGCGAATTAGCGGCGTCGTTGATCCACAATCCGAAGATCGTGTTCCTGGATGAGCCGACGATTGGACTGGATGTCGCGGTGAAGCAATCGATTCGCGAATTCGTCAAACGCATCAATAAGGAACGCGGCGTGACGGTGATTTTGACGACGCACGATTTGCGTGACATTGAGGAACTGTGCTCACGCGTGTTCATCATCGATAAAGGCAAACAGGTTTTTGATGGAACGCTGGATGCTCTGCGCGAAAAGGCGACGGACTTTGCGCAACTGACGTTTGCTCTCGCGCACGAGTTCAAGAAAGATTGGACGCCTGTGGGCTTGCCGGTCGAGGGTGTGACATGGAAAGCGGACGGGGCGTCTTTGACTGCGATTTTGAGTAAGACTGCGCCGCCTCGGACGGATGTGATTCGCGCGGTGTTGGATACATTTGGTCAGGAGATTGAGGATATTAAGATCGATGAGCCGGGGATTGAGCATATTGTCAGCAAGATTTATGGCGGGAGTTGATTGTCTCTCGCAGAGGCGCAAAGATGCAAAGAACGGCTAAGAAAGAAAAGAGAAAACTAAGGTACTGATATGCAGCTGGCCACACCGATTGAAACGCGCGCGCCGACATTTGGGCTGGGTCACAAGTACAGCTTGATGGTGGAGTTTGCGCGGTCGAGTTTTCTGATCATGCTGGCGCATCGGGTGCGTTATGTCGTGGGTGTTTTGAATTACATGACGTATGTCGCGGTGAACTATTATTTGTGGGAAGCGTTGTATGCGGATGTTCCAGCTGGGGAGTCTCGGGCGGGGTACACGCTGGCTGAGATGAGCACGTATGTGAGCGTGGGGTGGATCATGCGCAGCGCTTATTTTTCGAACGCGGACAATATTCTTGCGGCTCGTATTAATAAGGGTGAGATCAATTCGGATTTACTGCGGCCGGTCTCGCTGTTTCTACAATTCTACGGATCGGCTTTGGGTGAAGCGGGCTTTCGGGCGATCTTTATGGCGCTGCCTGTTTTGGCGCTGGCACTTTTTGTCTTCAATATTGCAGCGCCTGCCAACGCGTTGGCTGCGGTGTGTTTTGTGTACAGCATGGTTCTCGCGTTTCATATCTTCTTTGCGATAAACTTTCTGACAGGATTGATTGCGGCGTGGACTGAGAAAATTCAAGGGTTCTTGTGGGCGAAGTTCATGCTGCTGCAGTTTCTGTCAGGTCTATTATTTCCGCTCTCGTATTTACCCGAGAGGCTGGAACGGATATTTCAATGGCTGCCGTTTAAGGGCATGTCGTATACGCCGCTGCAAGTTTACTTGGGGCGCGTGACGGGGGAGTCACTGCGGAATGAATTGATGATACAGACTGTGTGGACGGTGGTGATGTTGGGAATGTGTCATTTTATGTGGCTGCGTGTGCGGCGACGGTTGGAGACGTTGGGGGGATGAAATAAGGATTGAGCCCGACCGTGTAAAAGGCTATAGTTAGGTTAGGAATGGAGCCGGGAAGATTATGGATGCTGAAATTCATGACCGGGGGCGCGGCCCTGAAATCAAAGGGACGCGCATTACCGTCTACGATGTACTCGATTACCGGGGCGAATTCACTACGGATTGGATCGCCAATTTGTTCGATGTCACTGTGGAACAAATCGAAGCGGCGGAAGCCTACATTGATTCCCACCGCGATGTGGTGATGCGTGACTATGCGAAGATGATCGCGCGCGATGACCAGGGCAATCCCCCGGAAATCCGCGCGATGATGGCGGCGACAAGGCAGAAAATACAGGCGGCAGAAAAAGCACTAAAGCACGTCGAGGTCGTGCATGCTTGAACTTGTTCCTGATGTGAATATTCAGGGGCATTTTCGTTCCCTTGAAATGCTCATACGAACAACGGAATGGGCGTATTATTGGCATGAACTGGGTTGTGTGACACGATCATTTGCTGATTTGGGATTGACTCGGGATGCGCAGGATAACGTGATTTGGGAAGCACTCCGAGCGCGGGACGCGATTCTGATCACAGCCAATCGCAATCAGGACGGACCCAATTCACTCGGTTCGATGATTGCCCGGAAGGATTCCGTCTCAGCCATGCCCGTGCTGACGATTTCAAATCCGAATAAGATTTCGCGGAGCAAGGAATACGCGCTGCACGTTATTGATTCTTTATTCGAGCATCTGGTGGACATTGAACTGCGTCGTGGGACGGGCAGACTATATATTCCATAAACGGCTTATCATAAGGACGAAGAAGGCATTTTCGCTTTTAGCCAACATCCTATAGCTCTTTCGCAGCGGATCGAGACGAGCAAACAATAGCAGGGGTGATCGAAAAAGTTCTCTTGTTGATGGCTATTTATAGGATTTTGATTGAAAACCGATGGCAGGAAACGTTGTATAATATAGGGAGAAGTGGCGACGAACGAGCGTTGTTGAGTAGGTTGTGAAGGATGCACATGGTGATTGTGTGGGAGTGGGAACGAGCTTGTGATGGGGTCGGTTGCCGTCGGAGAGTGATAAACATCGGTTATCAACGTGGAAACACTATATGTTGTGGTCGGAAAGGGGCGAGCACCGTGCACATGTGCATGTTTGGGAACGAGAAGCGGTGAATGTGGCATAAGAAGGAGTGCTTGCGATGAAAACGTGGCCTGATGATTTGCCGGTGTGGAGCGATCCTGAGCGATTGGGTGGGACGCCGTGTTTTAATAAGACGCGGGTACCGGTTGAGGCGCTGTTTCGGAACTTGGAAGATGGGGTGAATCTCAACGAATTTTTGGACGCGTTTGAAGGCGTAAAGCATCAAGATGCAAATGCCTTGCTCAAATTCGCGGCAAAGCAATTCGACTTCAAGCCAGCATGAAGCAAATCTTATTGGACCACTGCGTACCCGTCCCGCTCCGCACGATGCTGTCGAATTGCGATGTGTTTTCTGCCGGTTATTTAGGATGGGATGAACTCAAGAATGGCAAGCTGCTGGAGGCTGCGGAAAAGGCTGGGTTTGACATCATGATTACGTCTGACAAGAATCTGCGGTACCAACAGAATTTAACGAGTCGAAAGATAGCGATCATTGAGTTGCCTACGAATTTATTGAGGAAGATGCCGCTTTACGTACCTGAAATTCAAATTCGAATTTCACTTATTCAACCCGGCGCATACGAAATCATTTCATAAAGGAGCTAACTTATGAAGAATTGGCCTGATGATCTACCTGTCTGGAGCGATCCTGAGCGAATGGGCGGTACGCCGTGTTTTTACAATACGCGAGTACCCGTTACGACGCTGTTCGACTATCTTCAAGACAATTACTCGATAGACCAATTCGTTGACGCCTTTGAAGGTGTGAAGCGCGAGGACGCTGCTGCGGTACTTGAATATATCGCTAAACAATTCGACCTTAAACCAGATCAAGGTATTTAAATATCATCACCGAGGTCATCCCCTAACCACCCCATGCTCAACCGCATCTCCCTTCATACTCGCATTGCTTTTCATTACTGCGCGCAAGCGTTGAAGATGAACATGGAGTATCGTCTCGATTTTTTTGTCGAATGCCTGGCGGTGCTGGCGATGCAGTACACGAAGTTACTGACGCTGCAGTTGCTCTTCCAGAAATTTCACGCGATGCGAGACCGTGATGGGCGCGTGTGGAACGATTACGAAGTCTTCTTTATCTTCGGATTCTCGCTGCTGCCGATGGGGTTGTTCAGTGCGTTTGCGATGAACTTCTATCAGTTCTCGGACAAGTACCTGGTCGGCGGGGAGATGGATCGGCTGTTGATGCGTCCGTTGTCGTCGCTCTTTCAACTGATCATGGAAGGCATCGGCTTCGATTTTATTTCGGATTTAGGGCTCGGCGTGGCCGTAATTGCTTACGCATGGCCGCATTTGGGAACGCACTTTTCAGTTGTCGTGCTTGTGCAGATGGCCGTGCTGATTTTCGGAGCATGGTGCGTCCTGACGGGCGTGTTCCTCGTGCTCATTTCGCTTTCGTTTTGGTCGCAGGACCGGCTGAGTATTCTGCCGCCGGTATATAATCTGTTGAACTTCGCTCAATTGCCGTTGACGATCTACAAGCCCATCATCCAGATTTTGCTGACGTGGGTAATTCCGTTTGGGTTCGCGGCGTTCTATCCGGCGTCCGGGTTCTTGGAGAACTGTGAATCGTTTCGCGTCTATAGTTTGCTCTCGCCGGTTGCCGGAATCGTCTGCTTGGGGATAGGCATTCTGACGTGGCGCGCCGGATTGAAACGCTACTCGGGAGCCGGGACGTGATCGGGCGCGGTAAATTTTAAGCGGACGTGAGTAAATTCGACCGATAATGAGGATATCGGCTTGACATGCAGGGTGCTTCAAGCCAACATGTCTCAGTTATTTTCAGGCGTAATTTACAGGGGATGGTTATGACAATCCGGTTGCAAACGTTGGCCGTCGCGGTGGTTTCAAGTGTGCTCGCAGTATCAGGATTGCATGCTGCCGAAACGCCCTATTACAAGAGTGTTTCCGATGTTGAAGTTGAGACATCCGTGAAGGGTGTGACCTACGACGCCTCGACGGACAAATCACCGTCACCCGGAATTTTCGGTCGCAGTTCGTCCAAGAATTGCCCGTGTGTTTGCGAAACGGCAACGGTAAGCGCGGCGACTCCGAGCGCTGAAAAACCCGTCGCAGTTGCTGCCGTTGCGAGCGATTTGAATGACCGTTTGAAGATTGCTATCGCGCAGTTGAGCACGGCGTCGTGGCAGGATGCGCAGACGCTTTTGACGCAGTCCGGCAAAGCCTCGGTTCCGTTTTTGATTGAAGCGTTGAGCAGCAGCGATGCCGCCTACAATTTGGGCGGGCACACGAAAGCCGATGCGGGCCGATTGCCGCGCCAGCGCACAGTTGCGGAAGTCGCCGCTGAATTGCTCACCGACATTGTCACGAATCATACGAGTTTTAAAGGTGAAGTTCCTGGCGCTGATCAGGCTGCTTGGCGCGAATGGTGGACCAAGAACGCTGAAGGCGTGACGTTCGCTTCCAACTAATGTGTCTGGTTCGTTACAAGGTGATCGAGTGATTCAGCAAGCGAAGCCAACCCAATTTATGAAACGCTGCGTTTTGATCGCGGCGTTTTTTATTATCGCGACGCTTTCGTCCACTTGTGACGCCGAAGAAAAAACTGACGTGATTTCACCGCCGAAGCCAGCGGTCACCCCTCTGAAAAATGGCACCGAAGATCGCGCAACCGTTCCTGCGACAGTCGTTCCGCTAGATGCGCCACCGAACAACGCGCCGCCAGCGGAAACCGTTCCGCTTGATAGTCCGCAGCGCACGATCACGAGCCAACCTGCTCGGCAATTCGATTCACGGACCGACAACGAATCGCTTGGCTCAGTCGTTGATTTGAAACAAAATGGTCCTGGGGCAAAATCTTCAAAAGCGCTCCCGGCACCGGAGATCGACGCGGAAAAATCGCCTGCTCCGGAGCGGGTCATACGGACGTTTAAGGAATTGATTGAACTGCCAGACGAGCAATTCGACCTCGCTGAAACCATCCTCGCGCTGGGAAGTGAAAAGGGGTTTGAGCTCAGCGTGCCGGCTGGGGCGACGTTGAAGCGCATCGATAAACTGGCCGCGCGCGCGAAAGAGCAATTGCCCGAGAATCCGCAGGCGGCAGACTATATGGATGCGCTCTATGACATCGTTTTGAACCGCAAGCCGTCCGAGCCGACGCATGACGAAAAGGCTGAGGATTTTGATTTGAGCCAGGCGGTGTTTCAGCACCACGGCAACTGCCTGTCGATTGGCATTTCAGCACTCGCGGTCGCGCGCCGAATGGGGGCTCCGCTGAACGGTGCGCAATGCCCCGGCCATTTTTTTCTGCGCGGAAGTCGCAGCGTGAAAGGCAAGACGCGCGACGTTCCGCTGAACTTCGACGTGACCCGTCCCACGCCTGATAACTGGGGCAAACTCGACGATGATTTTTACCGCAAGTGGCGGCGTTTTGACGCGAAGGCCGAGGCGTCCGGTGAGTATCTGCGCCCCATGAGCGACCGGCAGGTGGTCTCCGCGTTTCTGTCGGCGCGCTCCGGATTTCTCGCGCGCGAGGCACGATACGACGAGGCTCTCACGGACGCAGAACGCGCACTCGCGCTTGATCCAAAGAATATTTCCGCGCACATCAATTCGGGTTACGCGAACGAAATGCTGAAGAAATACGAGGAGGCCGATAGTTGCTACCGCCACGCGCTTGAGATCGATCCGCAATGTGTCCGCGCGATGAATAATCTGGCGTTCGTCAAAATTCGCGACCGGCATGCGGCAGGGGTGTACGATCCGAAGAAGGCCGAGAAGTTGATTGATCAGGCGATCAAAATCGATCCCGATCAAGCGTATTTGTACGCGACGAAAGGTGAGATATGCGCAGTGCGTGGCGACTACCGTGACGCCACGCACAACCTTCAAGTCGCTCTGAGATTGGCACCAAAAAGCACGACGTACCGCGAGCGATTCATGGCGCTTCGAGAACATTTGCGGCGGGAGTTGGCAGCGGATGGAGTCGGCCCGGTGGCTCCGGGTGATCTGCCGCCGACGGGTGTTCCGAAGCGAAAGTAAACAATAAGAGCTACCGGACAAAACCCCCGCGCCAATCTGCTTGAGGCGGGCTGCGCGGCGCATCTTGGCACGGGGGTTTTGTCCGATAGCTCTAACGATTGCGATGTAACGAATTCAGACTGGCTATTTCTTCAACCCTGATTCGATATGCTTCACCACTTCCTCGGCGAGTGCTTTGGAACCCGCCGCGCTGAAGTGGACGTTCTTCGGGAGCTGCAATTCCGGCTTTGCTTTGACGAGTGCATGCAGATCGTCGATCTCGATTCCGTTCTCTTTCATGACTTTTGCAGCGGTGTCGTTGTACGCGGCTTCGCTGTCCTTGACGCGCCCTGACGAACCTTCCGGCACGGGTGTCGTGTTGGCCCAGATGACTTTCGCGCCTGTCGCCTTTAATTTAGTAGCCAGCTCGCGCAGGTTCTTCTCATACTGATCCAGTAGATTTACCTGCTTGCCTTTGTCAGGTGCAACGAGCTTACCGGTTTCATCGAGGTACTTCAGATCATGCAGACCGAAATTGACATGTATCACGTCCCACTTTTTGTCGCCGAGCCACGCTGTCAGTGACTGCACGCCCTTGCCCGAATCTCCACAATTATCAGGCGGATGAACGACGTTCGCTTTTCCTTTGAGCATCGCGCGAATCGGCAGCGTGTAGCCCATTGAAATCGAATCGCCGATCAGCAGCACGCGCGGAAGATTCGGGGCTTCCTGAATCGGCACCAAGGCGGGATCAATCTTCTTTTCAGCAGCGTTCGCCAGCGCAATGATCAGACTCAAGAGACACACCCAAATTCGTTTCATATCCGCAACCTTTAAAAAATGGAAACCAAAATAAGAAATCTATTCGTCTAAACTAATTCCGCGCGTCTCGGGCAGCAATGGAATGAACAACGCTGCGAAGAAATAAAGTCCGGCCATGATCGCCCCGGCAAGTGCAACCGATCGCGCTTCTGTCAGCGCGTAGCTCGTGATGAGTACGCCTTGCAACGCAACCATGATCGCGGGGCCGGGCGCGGCGATCACGCGGCTGACGTTGTAGCAAAATCCCGCGCCTGTTGCACGCACTCGTGTTGGGAACAGCTCCGGGAATGTGATCGTGTAGCCGCTGTATATCCCGCTTGTAAACGCTCCGGCCACAAAGAACAGGCACAGCCACGTCATGTAGTCGCTCGAAAACAAAAATGCCACCGGCATCGAAATCAGACTACCGAGATGGAACACCGCGAAGGCCCATTTTCGTCCGACTTTTTCGGTGATCGGAATGTACGTCAGAAACCCGACGATGTTGCCCAGCGTCATGACGGAGAGTCCGAGGGTTCGCATGTTTTTGAACTCGCTCGACGCGGGATCGAGCTTCTGGCTTTTCAAAAGATTCACGAGCGAATTTGTCGCTTCGAAGTTCGTGCACCAATACGCCGCGATGCCGAAGAAGGCGAGTCCGGTCGCGGCGATGATGCGGCGGAGTAAAATGGGATTCGAGAACAGTTCGCGCAACGGGCCGGACTTGTTGTCGTCGGTTTTGTGCGCGGCAACCCAAGCCTCCGGCTCATTCATGCCGAGCCGCACGACCAGCGCCAATACCGCTGGAATCGCCCCGGCATAAAACGCGTGACGCCAGTTTCCGCTGACCGCGCGCTCGAGCAAAATTGCGGCGAAGAATCCCGCGCCGGACGCCGATTGTAAAATCCCCGCGCCCCACGCTCGCGATGTTTTCGGAAATGCTTCGGCGATAATCGATGCGCCCGCCGCCCACTCGCCGCCGATACCCAGCGCTGCGATGAAGCGGAAGATCAGGAATTGCTGCCACGTCTGAGCGCATCCGCACAGGCCGGTGAAGAGAGAATAAATCACGATGGTCAGCGCCATCGTTTTCGTCCGGCCCCATTTGTCGGTGATCACGCCGAAGATCAGGCCGCCAAGCGACCAACCGATCAGCGTCAAACTCACCGCCCACGCGGCGCAGTCTTTCGCGCTCGGACCTGTCGCATTCGCACCGACCAGTTCCTTCATCGCAGTGTCTTTAACCAGGACCAACAGAAACATGTCCATGATGTCGAAGACCCAGCCCAAATAGGAAATCAACAACACGATCGCATGCGTGCGGCCGAGTCCGGAAAATATGCCGGGAGTTCGAATCGTCATTGCGTGAAACACCTCCGAGAAGCAACGCCAGTTTTTAGCATTATGAGCATTGCATCTTAGAATGAGTTTTCGATTTGTCGTTTAGAAAAACAGGTCTGGCGGAACGTTGAGTGGCTCACCGCACGTCTGGTGCAGTACCCGCGATACACTCCCGAGCCGCAGCCACACTTTTATTCTGAAACACTTCGAGTATTCTCAAAGAGGTTGAACCAGAACCAAACTCATCTTAGAGGACACCACGCGATGGCCGGACCCGACGACACATTCTCCGACGACAAAAAAGAAGCCATTCCCGCTTTCAAATTCTCGCCTAAAAAGGTGGACGACGGCTGGAAGGAAGAAGCGCGCAAAGAACGCGAAGCCGCCGCCGCCGCGCGAGCAGAAGCCGCTGCAAAAGCCGCCGCTCAAAAAGCCGCCGCCGAAAAAGAAGCCGTCGCTGCGGCTGCTGAAGTCACCGCCCCTGCACCTGAAGAAGCGCCTTCTGACGGATCAGGCGCCGCCACAGGCGAAGCGCCGGAAATTACCGACGCGCCCCCGGCCCGGCAACAATCTCCCGCCGAAATGGCGCAGACTAAAATCTTCATGAATTTCATCGACGGCCTCGCTCAACAGGCCTTGATGCAATTGGGTGAATTGGAAAACCCATACACCGGCCAAGCTGAAATGGACATCCAAGGCGCGCAATACACGATTCAATTGCTCGCTGTCATCTTGGCGAAAACCAAAGGCAATTTGTCCGACGTCGAACACAAAGCCTTGACCGGCGTGTTGACCGATCTCAAGAAACATTTCGCCGTAATTGCTCAGGAACTTCAACGTCAGATGGCCGCTCAAGCCGCACAAAAAGGCGCGATGCGTCCGGGCCCGGGCGGAACGTTGCGCTAATCCGCGCAAGCCACTATTGATCGAGTCGAAAGATTTATTTTTTTCAGGAGTATCAGCATGGTCCGACGTTTTTCACATCCCGTGTGTTGTGTCGCAACTATCGCCTTTTGTATCGCAACCGTTCAGAGTTTCGCAGCCGATGGAGTCGCATCTGCGAGCATCGAGGCCATGCGGTCGTACAGCGAACCCGCGTTGTCGCCGGACCGCAAAGAAATCGCATTCGTCTCCGGCGGCGATATCTGGTCGGTCCCCACTACGGGTGGCGAAGCGCGCTTACTCGTGTCGCACCCGGCTACTGAATCGCGCCCACTGTTTTCGCCCGACGGCAAGCGCCTCGCATTCGTTTCGACGCGCACGGGCAACGGCGATATCTATCTTCTGACACTCGCAACGAACGAGTTGAAACGCATCACCTACAGCGACAGCAACGACAACCTCGACAACTGGTCACGCGACGGCAAGTGGCTTTATTTTTCGTCCACGTCTCAGGACATCGGATCGATGAACGACGTGTTTCGCGTCAGCGCCGACGGCGGTTCTCCCATGGCGGTCAGCGCGGATCGGTACGCCAATGAATTCTTTTCAGCGCCCTCTCCGGACGGTTCGGCACTCGCGTTCACCGCGCGCGGCATCGCATCCAGCCAGTGGTGGCGCAAAGGCCATAGCCATTTGGACGAGTGCGAAATCTGGATTCGCCGGGACGGAGCAACTCCGCTGTATCAACAAGTGTCAGACGGCCATGCAAAAGAAATGTGGCCCATGTGGAGCTCCGAGGGCAACTGCCTGTATTACATGTCCGACCGCAGTGGTGCTCAAAATATTTGGGTCAAGCCACTCAATGGCCAAGCGCGCACCGTCACCAATTTCGAAAACGGTCGAGTGCTCTGGCCGCGCATATCACTCGACGGTTCCACAATTGTCTTCGAACGCAATTTCGGAATTTGGATGCTCGATACGGCCAGTGGTTTGTCTCGCGAAGTGCCGGTTGTTCTGCGCGGCACTGCTGCCGGCCCCATGATCGAGCATCTGAATTTGTCGAACCGGATTCAGGAATATGCACTCTCTCCAGACGGTCGCAAAATAGCGTTCGTCGCGCACGGTGAAATCTTTGCCGTATCCGCTCGCGATGGCGGCGACGCCGTACGTGTCTCGCGCACAACAGCGACCGAAGAACGTCCAGCCTGGTCGCCCGACAGTAAGAAAATCGCCTACGTCTCGACTCGCCCCAACACACCTGGAATCTTTCAATTTGATTTCCTGACCAACACAGAAACGCAATTGACCCGCGACGAATCCGGCGACGCCGAGCCTGCATTTTCACCCGATGGCAAGTTGCTTGCCTTCGAACGCGGTGGCAAAGAATTGCGCGTGCTTGACCTCGCAACGAAACAAGACCGCGTCGTAGCCACCGGCTATTTCGACCGCCCGCCGTTCAATTCCAAACACCCGTTCGCGTGGTCGCCGGACAGCCGCTGGATCGCCTACACGGCACCGACAAGTAAATCGTTTCGCAACATCAGTGTTGTCCCAGCCGAAGGTGGAAAAAGCGAACAAGTCAGCTTTGTGGCGAACGTGTTTAGCAACGCGTTGGCGTGGAGTCCAGAAGGCACGTTCCTGCTATTCCACTCACACCAGCGCACTGAGAACGGCCAAATTGTTCGCGTCGATTTGAGTCCGCGCCAAACCAAATTCAAAGAAGATCCGTTCCGCGAATTGTTCAAAGATGAACCACCGCGCATGATCCGCACCTTCCCGGCTCAGCCACCCACAACGGTCCCATCCACCACAACAACGCCCGGGCATGAAGCACCCAAACCGGACGCACCAAAAGAAGGGCCGTTCGCTGCACCGAAAGAAATCGTGCGTCCCGTCGAAGTAAAAAAGCAGCCGATCAAGCCTGTTGAGATCGTGTTCGACAACATCCGCCAACGCGGCAATGTACTGCCAGCGGGTGTCGACGCGCACGGCGTCACCATCGCGCCCGACGGAAAGTCCGCGATCATTGTCGCCGGCCCGAACGGTCAGCGCAATTTGTACACCTACACACTGGACGAAAACGGCCGCGACACCGCCGTCGCGAAGCAATTGACGTCCACGCCCGGCAATAAATCCGAACCGCATTTTTCTCCCGATGGACGAGAAGTCTACTACCTCGAACTCGGTCGCATCAACGTGATCCCTCTCGATACCCGCACGCCTCGCACACTGCCCATCAACATCGAATTGGACGTCGATTTCGCGCGCGAAAAATTCGAAGTCTTCAATCAGGCATGGACCTTTCTGCGCGATAATTTCTTCGATGAAAAATTCAACGGAGTCGATTGGTCCGCTGTGAGAACTCAGTACGCGCCACGCATCGCCGGAGCACGTACGCCTGACGAATTGCGCCGCACGATTTCCTTGATGCTCGGCGAATTGAACGCGTCGCACATGGGCATCTCCGACAAATCATCCGGCACCGATTCGGCAGTAGGACTTGCTGGTGTGCGCTTTGATCGTGCGGAATACGAAGCCAACGGACGCTTGCGCATCACCGAAGTCATCCATCACGGACCTGCCGATAGTTCCGGAATCAAAGTCGGCGAAACAATTCTCGCGGTGGATGGAATCGCAATCAGTGCTCGCACGAACATGGACGCGCTGATGCAGTACAAACTGAACCGCCGGGTGGTGTTGATTGTCGAGGCTGCAGCTAAAGAAGGTACGGCGGCAGCGAAGCGAGAAGTCACGATCCGACCGATTAATTCCTCAAGTGAAAAGCAATTGGTCTACCGCCAATGGGTCGAGGAACGGCGCGCGTATGTCGCGAAGGCCAGCAACGGGCGGCTCGGCTATATTCACATGACCGACATGTCTGAGAATTCGCTGATGCAATTGAACGTCGATCTCGACGCCGAAAATCATTCACGTGAAGGCGTCGTGGTGGACGTCCGCAACAACAACGGTGGATTCGTGAATGCTTACGCGATTGACATCCTCGCGCGTCGGTCTTATGTGAATATGACCGGACGCGGACAACGTTCCACGACCGCGCGAGCTGTGCTTGGACAACGCGCATTGGAGTCGCCAACAATTCTCGTCTGCAACCAGCATTCGCTTTCGGACGCCGAAGATTTCACCGAGGGTTACCGTAGTTTGAAACTCGGCAAAGTCGTCGGCGAACCCACCGGCGGATGGATCGTGTTTACATCCAGCGAAACGCTGATCGACGGCTCGCAGCTGCGTATCCCGTTTATCAAAGTCACGACATCCAGCGGCGAGCCGATGGAGATGCACCCGCGTCCCGTCGATGTCGAAGTCATCCGCCCAATCGGCGAAAGTTACACCGGCAAAGACAGTCAGCTCGATACGGCAGTCAAAGAATTGTTAAAACAAATTGGCCAGAAGTAAGCGGGGCCGTGATAACAATTCTGAAATCAAAACATTCATTCTTTGAGAATGAACGGCGATGAATCGGCGGGGGCAGAGCGATGATCTTCATCATGTTGTTTTCAGCAGGGCTGGCATGTCTGGCGTGGATCAGCATCGGTTTTGTGTTGAAGTTCCCAGCGCTGCGGCGGACCATGTGGCCGGTCTGGCTGCTCCATATTTTATCGGCTGGAACTGCCGTGGGTTCGGTTGTCGCGTCGGGTTCGCCACTGCTGTCCTTCGACACAGTTTTCGCACTCATCGCCTTGTCTTCGTTCGTCGTCTTCCTGATTGTGTACGTTTTGGTTCTCCGCATTCCATATGCAAATGGTCGCCCGGCTGTGGGCGATACGCTGCCTGATTTCGACATCACACTCGAAGATGGATCGAGAGCGTCGATTCAAAAATTGATCGGCGACGGCCCGGCGATGCTCGTATTTTTTCGCGGCTTCTGGTGCATGTCCTGCACGGACGAACTGCGAGGCCTGACGAAGGTGCGCGAGGTGATGCAAGCCAAAGGCGGCGACATCATCGCGATCTCGGCAGACAAACTTCAAGTCCTCTTGCTCGGCAAACGAAACCAGGCGACACTACCGTGTCAGGTCGTGTGCGACCCGGGCGCGCAGTCCATCACCGCTCTGAATTTGCTTCAAGCCAACATGTCAAAGATGGGCAAAAAAGTCTCAATCCCCGCAACCGTCTTGGTGGACCGCGAAGGCATTGTTCAATGGACTCATTACGCCGGGATCGTGATGGATCGTCCGGACCCAAAATCCGTGTTGGACATTGTCACGAAACTTCTTTAATTCTCAGCATTCGACGGATCAGGCGCAGCTGGTTTCTGAGTCGCGCTTTCTATGGCGGCAAGCGACTCTTTTTTCGCAGTGATCCAAGCAATCAATCCCGGGGCTTTCACAAGAGCAAACGCGAGTTGTATAAGCGTCGCCAGATCCGCACCTCCCAGTAACCGGGCGACGCGTTCGAAGACAAACGTATACGCCACTTGCCCTGCCCCAATTCCGCCGAACGGTGCGAACGAACTGACGAAATTCGACATCATCAACGCAACAAAAAACAGACTCCATTCAGCAGGTGCACCGCCCGCAGATTGCATTCCTAATCCGCGCGCGAGCAAATACCCCGCGACGCAACCCAACACATGCACCGATACCGCCCACGCCCAACCTTCTAGCAAAATCACCGGGCGCTCACGAAATGCCCGCATTGATGAATAGGCGCGATTGATGGTCTGTCCAAACGGAAGTTTGCCGATGAGCCAGCGCAAAGGCTTCCAATCGTGGAGGCGGCGCGAAAATAATATGAACGAGCCCATCAGCAGCGCCGCGCAGACGCACAGCAGCCCGATGAGATACGGCTTAACCGCCGCATCGGACCATAGTGAATTGAGGCTCCAAACCGCTGCCACAAGAGTCAACGACAGCAGTCCGAGCAGTCCCATCAACCGATCGACGAACAGCACGCTCACGGACTCCGTGCGTCGACCTTCAGGGATTTCGCGCGCAACGTAAAATGCTTTGACGGCGTCACCGCCAACAGACGTCGTCGCGACCAAATCAAACGCCGCACCGATGTACGTGATTTTCAACATCATCCAAAACGGAAAATCGTCCCCGTGCACACGCAGCAAACGCTTCAAACGCATTGCAGTAATGGCGGTCTGAAGTGTCAGCACTCCAAACGCAGCGATGAAATATCCCGGCGACGAGAACAACCGCGTCAGATTGTTGAAATCGATTTTGCCGCTGAGCACGACGAACGCGACCAAACCCACCGCCACCAGAATTTTTACCCCAGCCACCACGCCACGCCGCATCTCGCCTCGCTTGTTCGGTCCTGTGAATGACTCCCGCCATCGAAGAAACTGGAAGTATGCCCACAATGCAAGGAGTCTCTAGTTCAAATTTCACGAGACTTGCAGGCGCGTTCGGCGTGTCGGGTCTAATGTATAATCCACTGAGCATCGGACACCAGGCACATGCCGCCGCGCCGTTTTAAAATGGGGCGGATTTTATCGATGAGAACCGTGGCTTGCTCAGCAGTACACGCGGTCACGATCATCGTATTGCGAAACGCATCGCTCAAATCAGCGCCGTCCCGCAAGCCCCGTTCACCGCTACCCGCCACATCGCGCACCTCCGTGTAGCCGGTCGCTCCGGAGACGTGAATGGCTTTCAAAATGCTGTCGATCTCCACACTGCACGTGATGATCTCGACTCGTTTAACGGGAACCATGTTCACGCGCTCCACAGTGATTGAATGATTTGTAAATACAATGGAATGCCGATCAGCACATTAAATGGGAACGTCAGCGCGAGCGCCATCGACACGTAAATGCTGGGATTCGCGTCGGGCAGCGCCAGACTCATCGCGGCAGGCACAGCGATGTACGATGCGCTCGCGCACAACACCGTGAACATGAGTGCGTCGCCTACGCTCATGCCAAGCACCTTTGCGATGACGATCGCGATCGCCGCGTTGACGAGTGGAATTAGGACCGAGGCCACAATCAAGAACGCGCCGCCACTGAGCAGATCGCGCGAGCGCCGAGCTGCCACGATGCCCATGTCGAGTAGAAACAGACAGAGCATGCCCTTGAATAGCCCACCGAAAAACGGCTGGATGTCAGCAGTGCGTTCCGCTCCAAGAACGAGCCCGATCACCAAACTGGCCATCAACAAGAAAACGCTTCCGTTGAAACAGGCTTCATGAAGCAGTTGCGACCACTGTGTCTTTTCAGTCGTCGCGTTTTTTCCAGCCCGCCGAGCAAGGAATACGCCGACGATGATGGCAGGTGACTCCATCAACGCCAACGCCGCGACGACATGGCCGCCGAAGGGTATCTGCAACTTTTGCAGAAACGCACCGGCGGTAATGAATGTCACGGCGCTGACCGAGCCGTAGGTTGCGGCTAACGCAGCGGAATTCGATACATCAAATTTGCGCCGCATCAGCGCAAACACCCAGAACGGCACGAGGAGCGCCATCATCATTGCTGCGCCCAGCGTCAATAGAATATGTGGCGAAAAGCCCGTGTCGCTGAGCTCGACACCGCCTTTCAATCCAATCGCCGTGAGCAGGAATAACGAAAACAATTTCGGAAGAGGAGAGGGCACTTCCAAATCACTTCTCATCAACCGCGCCAAAAATCCAGTCATAAAAAACAGAATCGGAGCACTGAGTAGATTCTGGGTGAGCTTATTGATGGACACGGCGTGAAGTTCTCTCTGTTCTCTAGGACGACGGGTACATCACCGTCGCCCGAATTCATGACTCTACCAGCACGTTGATTCTGGATTATAGCACAGGGTTCGCCTGTGGCTGAAGCGAATCTGCGTCGCTCTTCGTCTCAGCTTGAGGCCACATTAACGAAGCGGCGATAGAAGTGCCAATCAACATTGCAACAACGAGCAGCGAATACAGCGTGTCGATTTTGTAGAACTCTGCGATCGACATTTTCACGCCGACGAAAACCAGAACCAGCGCCAAGCCTACCTTCAGGAAATGGAATTTATTCATGCTGCCTGCAAGCAGGAAAAAGAGCGAGCGCAGTCCGAACAAAGCGAAGATGTTCGACGTGAAAACAATGAACGGATCACTCGTCACGGCAAATATCGCCGGGATGGAATCGACTGCGAAAATCAAGTCCGTGAACTCAACCAGGAGCAGCACCATGAACAACGGCGTCGCCATCCGAATTCCGTTTTGGCGCGTGAATAATTTAGCACCATCGTATGTGCTTGTAGTTGGGACTAAGCGCTTGAAAAAACGGTACGCCGGTGTTTGATCCATCGGTTTTGACGTCTCGTCTTTGATTAACATTTTGATGCCAGTCAGGACGAGGAAGCCGCCGAAAACATAGATGAGCCAATGGAATTTAGCGAGAAGCGCCGCACCTACTCCAATGAATATCGCTCGCATCACCAGCGCGCCAAGAATGCCCCAGAACAGAACTCGGTGCTGGTGTTCGGCGGGAACGGAGAAGTACGAGAAAATCAGCACGATGACGAAAATATTATCAATCGAGAGTGCTTTTTCGATCACGTATCCGGTGCCGAATTCGAGCGCTTTTGCTTCGCCGAACCACGTGTAAATCCCGAAATTGAAAACGGCGGCGAGCGCTATCCAGACTCCCGTCCAACCCAGTGCCTCTTTGAAACTGACCGTATGTGCATTGCGGTGAAAGACGCCCAAATCCAGCGCTAGCATCCCCAGCACAAACAGCATAAAACCCGCCCACATTTCAGGCGTGGCAATTGTCGGGACATTCATCGTTCACCTCTATTTGGTAGTGTTCTCAAAAGCAGATCCGCAGGTGGCAAGCGCTCAGCAACTGCGTTCAACTGCCATCGCGAATGATTCGCGATGGGCCAATTTGTCTTGATTGTAAAGTGTGGATTACACCACAGACATCAAAGGGTGCGAGTGGTACTGCGGCGGGAGAGCCCGGCACGCGCCACGATCCGCGCGACAGTCCGGCTCGCATTTGCTGCCGCAGCATCAACCACATCCATCCAGCACGAGTTACGTTGTTCCACAACCAACTGACCACCATCGCGCAACGTCAATTGAATCTGGCAATGCTTGTCCACTCCGCCCTTCGGACCGTTCACATCACGCAACCGCACACTGACCCGCTTGATGCAGCTCGCGAAGCGTCCGAGTTCGTAATACACGCGCTTTTCCAATTGTGTCGGCATGTCCTGCGCCGCTTCCCGCTTCAATCCGTGAATTGCAATAATCATGTTCGATCTTCCTTTAAGAATTACGTTTCAAGTGCAGCTCCCCATTGGACACACATGAACTATACGCGCTGGACAACTATCTGACTAATCGATAGTTTTGGATTCTGGTATCGTTTTATCCGATGGAACGATTTGATTGACTTTTTCTATCGGGTTTATGACATAGCATCACGACTTGCGCGTGACACTGCGGCGGAATGGCCCGTCGCGCTCCACCATCCGCTCGATCGTTCGGCTCGCACTGACCGCAGCCGCATCAACCACATCGAGCCAGCAGGAGTTGCGTTGCTCAACAACCAACTGGACGCCGTCGCGCATCGTCAACTGAATCTGGCAATGCTTGTCAGCCCCGCCCTCCTTAGGGCCGTTCTCGTCGCGAAGTCGTACACTCACATGCTTGATATTGCTCGCGAAGCGCTCCAATTCGTAATACACGCGCTTTTCCAATTGCGTCGGCATGTCCTGTGCTGCCTCACCCTTCAACCCATGAATGGCAATGATCATGTTCGGATCTCCCGTTTGAGTCGCGTTTCGAATCCGGCCTCATTGGCCGCACACTAGATATACGCTCTTGACACCGATTCGACTAAACGATAGTAATTGATTCTGGATTCGGTATTTCCGATAGCAGAGGAAACGGTATGAATGAACTGAACTATCACCATCTGTACTACTTCTGGATCGTCGCCAAAGAAGGCAGTGTCACGCAAGCAAGCCAGAAATTGTTTGTGTCACAGTCCACCGTGAGTGGGCAACTTGCTCTGCTGGAAGAGCAAATTGGCGCGCCCTTGTTCGAGCGGCGAGGACGGCACTTGGAACTGACCGAAACCGGGCAAATCGCGTATTCATATGCGTGCGATATTTTCCCATTGGGTAATGAAATGGTGCGCGCGCTGAAAGGACAACACCAAACAAAATTACTGACGCTGACAGTAGGCGTCGCGAATGTATTGCCTAAGTTGCTGGTCCACCGGTTTCTTCAGCCGGTCGCAAAATCGCCGGACAAAATACGCCTCGTGTTTATCGAAGACAATCTCACGACGCTGCTCTCAGAGTTGGCCTTGCACCGGCTTGATGTCGTTCTCTCGGACGCCCCCGCGAGCGGTGGCGCGCGCGCCCGGATCTACAATCATCTCTTGGGCGAATCCGGCATCGAATTTTTTGCGCATCCAACGCTCGCCCGCAAACTGGCGCGGAAGTTTCCCCAATCGCTCGAAAACGCTCCGGTCCTCTTGCCATCACTGGGCACTGATTTGCGGCGATCGATTGATCATTGGTTTGAAAAGGCCCGCGTGACGCCGCAGATCATGGGCGAATTTGATGACAGTGCGCTGATGAAAATTTACGGTCAAGCAGGCCTGGGCGCATTCCCGGCTCCGAGCATTGTAGCCGAAGAAGTGATCCGACAATACAAGGTCTTGAAGATTGGAGACGCGCCCACTATTCGCGAGCGTTTTTACGCGATTTCAATGGAGCGGAAACTGAAACATCCTGCTGTCGTGGCGATCACAGAAAGTGCGCGTGAGAGTTTAATTTGATGCGTGCGCCGGAGCGGAATTCAATTGTCATCATCGACCGGTAGCGACGGATCAAGCCGCATTAATTTCCTGAGTGACGCGGGCAAATCGCCATCATCGCAAGCGCGAATGATGGTCGCCATTTGAATCCTCGGATTCACCGCGTCGTCACTGGTCCAATTTCCCAACGTATGATTTCGCAGGATTGATTCCGTCTGGCTTTCATTCAACACGCCGAGAAAGCTAGCCGAAGACCACGAACGCGACCATTTGCGTGCTTCCTCGGCGTGGTACTTTTGTGCAACTGGATTGCGGTCTTCATCCTTCGCGACGGCGGACATGAAGATGTGATAGGTAGGGTTGAAGACGGTCCAACGTGCAGCGGCAATCAAGACGGCGCAGACAATCAGCGTCGCGAAGACGCCGAGTTGTCCGAACCGGCTGCGCTGACTCCACAGTTCGAAGGACGCACCCAGAAACAGCCCTGCCACCATGCCGCCGAAGTGCCCCCAGTTGTCCATTCGCATGAAACCGGTTAGTCCGATGCCAAGCAAAAAGAGGAGATTGAATGCCTCTGCTTTGACGGCTGAATTGCGCCACGCTTGCATCGGTCGGGGTGATTTCAAAATCAGCACAGCCAAATGCGCGCCCATGATTCCGCACAAACTTCCGGACGCTCCAATGGCCAGGTGTCCTCCGAAAATCTGGCTTAAACAAAAGCCGGAGATGCCGCTGAGTAAATAAATCGTACCGTAGTTTGACGTTCCGAAATAAATCTCCGCGTCGCTCCCGGCGCGCCAAAGGTAATTCATGTTCATCAAAATATGAAGGAGGCCGCCGTGCAAAAACATCGGCGCGATCAGACGCAGCCATTCGCCTTGCCACAACCGTTCGCGTTGACTGCCTCCCAGCGCGGCGAGGACGTTGCTGTCCATGCCGATGATATTTTTCGACTGCATCGCCGATATGATAAAGAGAATGATGTTGATCGTCAGCGCCGCCATCGTGAACGGCGCGAGCGAAAACACGTCTGCGTTTGAGCGTCTCATGAGAATGGCCACCGGGACACGTGAAGCGAAAGGATTGAAACGTGAGCGCCGGAATCATATCGGCGCTCGCGCGTTTTTAAAGCCCCAACTCCTTCTTGACTTCACTGAACGCTGCTATCGCGAACTCCAAATCCGAGCGCGTATGAGCGGCTGAGATTTGCGTTCGGATGCGCGCTTTGCCCTGGGGCACGACCGGGTAGCTGAAGCCGATTACATAGACGCCCTTCACCAACATGGCTTCAGCGAATTTCGCCGCGAGCGCTGCGTCGCCCAACATGATCGGCGCGATGGGGTGTGTCCCCGTTGGAATCGTGAACCCGCGCTGGGCCATTTCTGCTCGGAAAAAAGTAGTGTTTGTTTCGAGCGTATCGCGCAGTCCAGTCGATTTAGAAAGTAGTTCCAGCACCTTTAACGACGCCCCGGCGATGTTCGGCGCGAGCGTGTTTGAAAACAAATAGGGGCGCGAACGCTGGCGCAGCAGATCGATGATTTCTTTTCGACCGCTGGTGTACCCGCCACTCGCGCCACCGAGCGCTTTGCCGAGTGTTCCGGTCAGAACATCAATGCGCCCCATCACGCCGCAATGCTCGTGCGTGCCGCGTCCGGTCTTGCCCATGAACCCGACCGCGTGAGAATCATCGACCATGGTCATGGCACCATATTTATCAGCGAGGTCGCAGAGCGCGGACAAATTCGCGATGAAACCGTCCATCGAAAACACGCCATCGGTCGCGATCAAAATGTGCCGGGCATTTGCCGCGCGGGCTTCTTTCAATTTCACTTCAAGATCGGCCATGTCATTGTTCTTGTAACGAAAGCGCGTGGCTTTGCAGAGCCGCACACCATCGATGATGCTGGCGTGATTCAACTCGTCTGAAATGATCGCATCTTCTGATCCCAGTAAAGTTTCAAAAAGTCCGCCGTTCGCGTCGAAACACGAACCATAGAGAATCGTATCTTCAGTGCCCAGAAACTCCGTGAGCTTCGCTTCCAATTCTTTGTGAACCGTTTGAGTGCCGCAAATAAAGCGCACAGACGCCATGCCGAATCCCCAGCGATCCAGCGCCTCATGCGCCGCACGGATCACGTCCGGATGTTCGGCCAGGCCCAGATAATTGTTAGCGCACATATTCAACACAGAACGCCCACCGCCGACGCGAATCCGGGCATTTTGCGGCGACTCAATCACGCGCTCGCGCTTAAACGTTCCCGCCGCGTGAATCGCGTCGAGTTGTCCTACGATGTGCTGCTTAAATGTGTCGTTCATGGTTTTCCTTTCAATTGACGATGGCTCTTGAGCTCGTCATATTGTCACACTGAGTGCTGCGTTTGCAAATTTCAAAGCATTATTACGACAGTGGATTTGCGCAAAACGTTCGGCCCTTTAATTGAGCGTTTGAAACGCAAAGTCGCCAAGACGCAAAGGCGCTAAGAACAGATTGGACTTTAATAGCGCGTTTCGTTTGCGGAAAATGTGCGGTGTGGCGTCTATAAATGGGTTCACTGCTGTTCGAATGATTTTGCGAGTGTTGCTTATGCCGCTGTCCACGTTTCATCCCGCCGTGCAACGCTGGTTTCAATCGGCGTTCCCCGCTCCGTCGGCACCCCAGATCGCCGGGTGGCCGGAGATCGCCGCCGGGCGAGACACGCTCATTGCCGCGCCGACCGGAAGCGGCAAAACGCTGACCGCATTTCTCGCATGCCTCAACGATTTGTTCACGCAGGGCTTTGACGGCTCGCTCGATGATCGCACGCAAGTCGTCTACATTTCGCCGCTCAAGGCGTTGTCGAATGACATCGAAAAAAATCTGCGCGAGCCGCTGTCTGGGATTGCGGAGATTGCTCACGACATGGGCTTGATGGTCCCGCCCATTACAGTCGGCGTCCGCACGGGCGACACGCCAGCCGCAGAGCGTTTAAAAATGTCAAAGACGCCGCCGCACATTCTCGTCACGACGCCCGAATCGCTTTACATTTTACTCACCGCCGAAAAAAGTCGGCAGCGCCTTCGCGGCGTCAAGACAGTGATCGTCGACGAAATTCACGCCGTCGCGCGCGACAAACGTGGCTCTCATCTCGCGCTGAGTCTTGAACGACTCGACGCGCTTTGCCCCACCCCACCGCAGCGCATCGGACTTTCGGCGACGCAACGCCCCGTCGATCTCGTCGCAAAATTTCTCGTTGGGACCAAGCGCTTGAACACGGACGGCTCGCCACGCTGTTCGATCGTCGATCTCGGGCATCTGAGAAAGATTGATCTCTCGATTGAAATCCAACCGCTGCCGATGCAGCACGTGTGCTCGATGGACATGTGGGCGGCGCTGTACGATCGGCTCGCGGTGCTGATCAATGAAAATCGGACGACATTAATTTTTGTCAACACGCGCAGTTTGTGCGAGCGTCTCGCGCATCATTTAGAGGAGCGTCTCGGCGCGGAAAAAATCGGCGCGCATCACGGCAGTCTCTCACGCGCGCAACGCCTGCGTTCGGAAGATCGACTGAAAGCCGGTGAACTCCGCGCGCTCGTCGCCACATCTTCACTCGAACTCGGCATCGACATCGGCAGCATCGACC